>NZ_CAXSQB010000011.1:59319-61239 GCF_964239415.1 Clostridium sp. ATCC BAA-442
CTTTTCGAAAGCGCCGGGGCCGGTCTGGTCAGATGGCGTGGTAGTCCTGGAGCAGCTTCTCCAGGTCGGTGCCATGGAGCTTTTTGAGTACCGCCTTGAGGGCAAGGCGCTCGGCCGGATTCAGCTCCAGCTCGGTGAGCTTGCGGCCGTCCCGCAGCTGGACGGAGGCGTTGATCAGATCCCGCACGTCGTAGGTGGAGCCCCACACCTCGGGCACGCCCCGGTCGATGTCCAGCAGGGTGTAGACCGCCTCCATACCGGTGCGCATGGAGTACTCGGTGGTAAAGATGGTGTCCCGCTCCGTCTCGGCAAACTGCCCCAGGAAGGCGAAGTTCACCGCCCCGTCGGGAACGACGCGAGGCCGGTCGCCGGCGGCCCGGGGCAGGAAGAAGGCGGTGATGTAGGGCATCATGCAGGGGACGGTGTTGGCGCTGTGGGCGGCCAGCTCCGCAATCTCCCCCTCGGGCACCCCCATGTGGTAGAGCCACTCCATGCAGATCTCCCGGCCGGTGCACTCCCGCATGGGCTTTTTCACAAAGTTGCCCGGCTTGTCGCTGAACAGGCCGTAGATCCACCCAACGAGCTGCCCCCTGGGCTGGTCGCGGAACTGGGGCTGGCGGTTGAAGGTCCAGCTCAGCAGCCAGTTGGAGTCCCTGGCGGTGACGATGCCGCCGGTGACCACCTTCCCGGAGAAGGGGTCCCGCTGGCAGATGCGCTGGACATAGGGGGGAATTTTGTCGTCAAGGGTGGTGACGGTGGCGCTCATCCAGTTGCTCAACTCCGGCTGGGAGCAGAACTTGTCCGGCCGGCCGAAGGCGGGGTCCCGCGCGGCGATGCGCCGCCACATGTCCCAGCCGCCGCCGGGCTTCAGCTCCGGCCGGAAGGGGGCAGGGGAATCCTGGGAACCCAGGGCGGAATTCTCCACGCAGCCGCCGGGAGTGAGGAAAACCAGGTCGTTTTCCGTCAGATCAATGTGCTCCTCTGCCCCGTCCCGCAGCAGCACCAGGCGGCTGGCCTGCTTGCGGCCGGGCCGGAGGTCGAACTCCACGTCCACCACCCTGGTGTTGAAGTGGAACTGGACGCCATGCTCCTCCAGGTACTTGAGCATGGGGAGGATCATGGACTCATACTGGTTGTAGCGGGTGAAGCGCAGGGCGGTGAAGTCGGGCAGGCCCCCCACGTGGTGGATGAAGCGCTTGAGGTAGAGCTTCATCTCCAGGGCGGAGTGCCAGTTCTCAAAGGCGAACATGGTGCGCCAGTAGAGCCAGAAGTTGGACTCCAGCACCGCACTGCTGAACACGTCCGTGATGCGCTTGTCGTACAGGGCCTCGTCGGGGGTGAAGAACAGCTTCATGATCTCCATGGCGCCCTGATCGCTCAGGCGGAACTTGCCGTCGGTGTGGGCGTCCTCCCCCCGGTTGACCGTGGCCCGCATGAGGGAGTAGTTGGGATCCCGCTTGTTGAGCCAGTAGTACTCGTCCAGGACGGACACGCCCTCGGTCTCGATGGACGGGATGGAGCGGAACAAATCCCACATGACCTCGAAGTGGTTGTCCATCTCCCGGCCGCCCCGCATGACATAGCCCAGTCCCTCGTAGTGCCAGCCGTCGCAGGCGCCGCCGGCGATGGGCTCCTTCTCCAGGATGTGGATGTTCCGGCCGGGCATCTGCCCGTCCCGCACCAGATAGCAGGCCGCCGTCAGGGCCGCCAGGCCGGAGCCCACCAGATAGGCCGATTTATGCTCCACGCCCTCCGGCTTCACCGGGCGGGCAAAGGCCTCGTAATTGCCGCTGGAATAATACATGAAAATGCCTCCGTTTCATAGCGTTGCTTTGGATTCTGGGGCCAGTATAGCCCCTCCGGAACGGCGGCGCAATCAGCAGAGGGGGCCCGGTGATGGAAGTTTCATCACCGGGGCCC
>NZ_CAXSQB010000011.1:61249-73482 GCF_964239415.1 Clostridium sp. ATCC BAA-442
CCCCCCCTCTGTCTCAATTTTGATCAAACGGGCCCGCCTGATGGGCGGAATCCGCCCGCAGGCGCTCCAGCGCCTGGGCAAAGCTGCCCGAAACCACCAGCTCTACCCGGCGGGCCAGCTCCGCCGGCTCTCCCTTCATGCCGGTGCGGATCCAGTCCAGAACCAGCCCCACAAAGGCGTACTTGTAGAAGTCGGCCAGAAAGGCCTTGTCCTCCTCCCGCACCTCTCCCCGGGGGTCCAGCTCCTCCACCACGCCCATGAGCAGGCCGTGGGTGACCTGAAAGAGAAAGGTCTCCACCTGCTCCCGGCGGACGGAGCGGTAGACGTTGAGGATAAAGGGCCTGTTGTCGATCAGCCCGTCCAGAATCCGGCGGAACCCCTCCTGCCAGGTGGTATAGGTGCGCTTGCCGTCCAGTATCCGCCGGGCGTCCTCCTGGCAGGCCCACTCCACCAGGTCGTAGATGTCCCGGAAGTGGTAGTAGAAGGTCATGCGGTTGATGCCGCAGTCCTCGGCGATGTCGGTCACGGTGATCTTGTCCAGCGGCCGCTCCAGCAGCAGCTTCTTGAGGGAGGCCTCCAGGGCCCGCTTGGTCACCTGGCTCATGGCTCACCTCTGGTCCAGCGGCACAAAGGCGCGCATGGGGGCCACCGCCTTGTAGGCCGGGCGGATGATGCGGTTGGCAGGCTGGCAGACCTCCTCGATGCGGTGGGCGCACCAGCCCACCATCCGGGCCACGGCGAACAGGGGGGTGTAGAGCTCCATGGGTATGCCCATCATCTTGTAAACCAGTCCGGAGAAGAGATCCACGTTGGCGCACACCACCTTCTCCTCCCCCTTGACGGAGCGCAGCACCTCGGGGGTGAGGCGCTCCACCCGCTCAAAGAGCTCAAACTCGTCCAGCATGCCCTTGGTCTCGGCCAGACTGCGGGCAAACCGCTTGAGGAGGACGGCCCGGGGGTCGGACAGGGTGTAGATGGCGTGGCCCATGCCGTAGATGAGGCCCGAGCGGTCTCCCGCCTCCTTCCGCAGCAGGCGGCCCAGGTAGTCCCGCACCGCGTCGTCGTCCGTCCAGTCGGACACCTCGGCCTCAATGTGGCCGAACATCTCCATGACCTTCTTGTTGGCGCCGCCGTGGCGGGGGCCCTTCAGGGAGCCCACCGCCGCCGCGATGGAGGAATAGATGTCGGTGCCGGAGGAGGAGAGCACCCGGCAGGCAAAGGCGGAGTTGTTGCCGCCGCCGTGCTCGGCGTGGAGCACCAGGCACAGATCCAGCAGCCGGGCCTCCTCGTCGGTGTACCGGTTGTCGTGGCGCACGGAGTAGAGGAAGTTCTGGGCCACGCTCAGCCCCTCCTGGGGCCGGTGGAGGTAGAGGGACTCGTTGTCGTAGTAGTGCCGCTTGGCCGCGAAGGCGTGGGCCACGATCACCGGCACGCGGGCAATGAGCTCCACCGCCTGCCGGAGCTGGTTGGGCAGGGACATGTCATCGGGCCGCCCGTCATAGGAATAGAGGGCCAGCACCGAGCGGGCCAGCTTATTCATCACATCGGGGCTGGGGGCCTTGAGGATCATGTCCTCGGTGAACATGGGAGGCAGGGCCCGGTGGGCGGAGAGCAGTCCCTCGAAGGCGGTGAGCTGGGCCCGGGTGGGCAGGGCGCCGAAGAGAAGCAGGTAGGCGGTCTCCTCAAAGCCGAAGCGGCCCTCACTGACAAAGCCGTTGATCAGCTCCTCCACGTCGATACCACGGTACACCAGCTTGCCGGGGGCGGGAATCCGCTCGCCGTCCTGGACGTAATAGCCCATGACGTTGCCGATCTGGGTCACCCCGGCCATGACGCCGGTGCCGTCGGCGTTGCGCAGGCCCCGCTTGACGCGGTAGCGCTCATAAAAGGCCGGGTCGATCTGGTTATGCTTCTGGTACTCCGCGCATAGACTTTCAATAAAGTCGGCGGAGGCGTCCCTGACCGCATGGTCCATATGCAACAGCTCCTCTGTCTGGTTTCATTTGTCCCATATTGTATTCTCTTTTCATCAAACAGTCAATCTGAAAAAAGCAAGGACGGGCGAAATCTGAATGATGCTGAAACAAAACTTGCAAAAAGGAGGGGGCGGAGGGGGAATGAAGCAGGTGGTGGCCACCGCCCTGGTGCTGCTGCTCACCCTGTTTCTGTTGCCGCTGCTCCTGCTGGGGGAGGAGCCGCTTGCCGGGCCGTCCCAGCCCCCCGCCGCCACCGGCACCCTGCCCATCGACCGCACCGTGGTCACCCCCGGCCAGACGGCGGACGGCCGGGTACAGGTGCGGGTGGCCCTGGGGGACGGGGAGGTGCTCACCCTGCCGCTGGACAAGTACCTGTGGCGGGTGGTGGCGGCGGAGATGCCCGCCTCCTTTGAGCCGGAGGCCCTCAAGGCCCAGACGGTGGCCGCCCGCACCTACACCCTCTCCAAGATGGAGCGCACCGTGGAGGCCCACCCGGACGCCGACGTGTGCACCGACATCACCTGCTGCCAGGCCTACATCGACCCGGCGGACGCCGCCGCCAACTGGGGGGAGAACGCCCAGACCTACACCGACAAGATCGCCGCCGCCGTGGCGGATACCGACGGCATGGCGGCCCTCTTCCAGGGCCAGCCCATCCAGGCGGTGTTCTTCTCCTCCGCCGCCGGAAGGACGGTGGACGCGGTGGAGGTGTGGGGTAACGCGGTGCCCTACCTCACCAGCGTGGACAGCCCCGAGGGGGACGAGGTGCCCAACTACCACTCCACCGTCACGGTGCCCCTGGACGAGTTCAAAAGCAAGCTGCTGGCCCAGTACCCGCAGGCCGATCTGTCCGGCGAGCCGGCGGGCTGGTTTGCCAACCTTGTCCCCAATTCCGCCGGCGGGGTGGAGACGGTGGACATCGGCGGCGTCACCGTGGGCGGTGGAAGCCTGCGCACCCTGTTCGGCCTGCGCTCCACCAGCTTCACGGTCTCCGCCTCGGCGGATGGGGCCACCTTCTCCGTCACCGGCTACGGCCACGGCGTGGGCATGAGCCAGTACGGCGCCAACGCCCTGGCCAAGGAGGGGAAGAGCTACGACGAGATTTTGAAGTGGTATTACACCGGCATCGACGTGGCCCCCTATACGCCCCAGAGGTGACAGGCGGCCCCGGCGGCACACATGCCGCCGGGGCCGCTGCGTCAGAAAGAGAGGCCGCGGGCTTCCTCATAGGCGGTGAGCCACGGGGGGCTGTTGGCGGAGTCGTAGCCGGTGGGGAGGATGCCGGCGCTGCCGACAAAGCTGCCGCCGGCGTCATAGACGTATTCCATATAGCCGTAGTCCTCAAGGATGCCGCCGATCACGATGTCGTGGGCGGAGCCGTCGGAGGCGGTATAGGAATAGACATACGGCTCCGCCTCCGAGAATTGCCCGGTGATGTCGAGCTCCTCCCCGGTTTCTGTGGTGAAATAGACGTTGCCGCCGCGCACAGTGAGGAGATCAGGCTCCTCCCTTACCGGAAAGCACACGTGCTCCTGGGATGGTGCAACCGTTGCTCCGGCGTCCGGTTCGTTCCAGTTTACGCTGTCGGTTGATGTAAACGCTCCGCCGGAGAGCAGCGGGATGGAGCCCAGCGCGCCGGAGGCGGCCAGGGCGCCCGCAGTGAGGGCGGCGGCCACAGCAGCGGCGGCGACGAGGATGCGGATGGGGCGTCTGGGTTTGGTGGTCATGGCAGTTACCTCCGATTCGGTATGGGAGCAGCGGGAGGCCAGGGCGCGCCGCTGCTCCTCCACCCGGTTGAGGGGGGGGCAGGTCTGGGCCAGGACTTGCTCAAAAGTCCTCTGATAGAGCTTCTTCATAGCCGAGTCCCTCCAGCTTCTTCCTGAGTTGTTGTTTGGCCCGGTAGAGCCGGGCGGAGAGCGCCGGGGCGGTGGTGCGGAACTGGCGGGCCAGCTCGGCCACCGTGAACCCCTCGTAATAGCGCAGGTGGAGCAGGGCCCGGCTGTCGGGGGACAGCGCCCCCAGGGCGGCAAATAGGCCGGCCTCCTCCGGCGTCTCGAAGGTCAGCCGCTCCAGGGCCGTGTCGTCGTTCTCCCGCCGCCTGCGCCAGGGGGAGGTAAGCAGATTACGGCAGCGGTTGACCGCCACCCGGGCCAGCCAGGGGCGCTCCTTCCCTGGGGCAGGGGGCTTCTCCAGCAGGGTGAGAAACACCTCCTGGCACACATCCTCCGCGTCCTGAGGCGAGCGGGTATAGCTGAGGGCCAGGCCGTACACCATGGGGCGGTATTGGTCGAACAGGGGAAGAAATTCCGCTTCGGTCATCCAGGAGCCTCCCTTCGTCGTTTGTGGCCACATCAATAAAGACGGCGGGGCGGGGGCGGATCTGACGGCCCCGGCGGGATTTTTCGGGAAAACCGCATTGTAAACCGGCCCGTCCTTTGTTATAATACCATATTGGGACGGAGCGCACCGCCCGATCCCTAATCTGTTGTAAAGTGAGAGATCGCACATGAACACACGCTATGACGTTGCCATCATCGGCTGCGGCGAGGCCGGCATCTTCGCGGGCTATGAGCTGATGCACCGCAACCCGGGCCTCAAGGTGGTTACCCTGGATCAGGGGGCCGACATCTATACCCGGAGCTGCCCCATCGTGGCGGGCAAGGTGAAGGAGTGCATCCACTGCAAGGTGTGTGACACCATGTGCGGCTTCGGCGGGGCGGGCGCCTTTTCCGACGGCAAGTACAATTTCACCACCGCCTTCGGCGGCTGGCTCACCGACTTCATGCCCAAGCGGGAGGTCATGGAGCTCATCGACTACGTGGACTCCATCAACATGAAGCACGGGGCCACCGACCAGGTGTTCTCCACCGAGACCCCCGCCGCCCAGGCTCTGGAGAAGAGGGCCCTGGAGTTCGACCTCCACCTGCTCCAGGCCCGGTGCAAGCACCTGGGCACCGAGAACAACCTGAAGATTCTCCAGAGCATCTATGAGGAGGTGCGCCAGGGCGTCGAGTTCCGGTTCCACACCGCCGTCACCAAAATTGAGAACCTGGGGAAGGAGGGCTACCGCCTCATCACCGACAAGGGGGACGAGGTGGACTGCACCTGGCTCATCGCCGGCCCCGGCCGCTCCGGCGCGGAGTGGTTCTCCAACCAGTGCAAGGAGCTGGGCATCCAGCTCATCAACAACCAGGTGGACATCGGCGTGCGGGTGGAGCTGCCCGCCAAGGTGTTCGAGCACATCACCGACGTGGTGTACGAGTCCAAGCTGGTCTACCGCACCAAGCAGTACGGCGACCAGGTGCGCACCTTCTGCATGAACCCCTACGGCCACGTAGTGGCCGAGAACGTGGAGGGCATCAACACCGTCAACGGCCACTCCTACTCCGATCCCAAGCTGCGCAGCGAGAACACCAACTTCGCCCTGCTGGTGTCCAACCGCTTCACCTCCCCCTTCAACGAGCCCTACCGCTACGGCAAGCACATCGCCTCCCTGAGCAACATGCTGGCTGGCGGCGTGCTGGTGCAGCGCTTCGGCGATCTGGTCAGCGGCATCCGCACCAACGAGCACCGCATGAGCAAGTCCTTCGTCCACCCCACCCTCACCGCCGCCGTGCCCGGCGACCTGTCCCTGGCCCTGCCCAAGCGGCAGCTGGACGACATCATTGAGATGATCTACCAGCTCGACAAGCTGGCCCCCGGCACCGCCAACTACGACACCCTGCTCTACGGCGCGGAGGTGAAGTTCTACTCCGCCCGGCTGGCCCTGTCAAACGAGCTGGAGACCGCCCTGCCCGGCTTCTTCGCCGTGGGCGACGGCGCGGGCGTGACCCGCGGCCTGGCCCAGGCGGGCGCGTCGGGCGTAAAGGTGGCCCAGGTGATTTCGGAGCGGCTGAAGTAAGCCCCGCCGGCACCCACCCGATTCGGAGTGCCTGAAATAAGTGTGCGTTCAAGTGCGGCGCCCTCCCCTGCGGGGGAGAGCGCCGCCTTTCTGCACCCCTCTGCCGCCGGCGCATAGAATGGCCTGAACGGAAACAGACAGGGGGACGGGTATATGGACGACCGGATACAGGAGCTGCTGGAGCGGGCGCGGGAGACCGCCGCCACCGCCGGGGAGTACGCCGGACAGATGGTGGACACGGCCCGGCTGCGGGGAAGGCTGTTCGCCCTTCGGACGGACATCAACGGCCTGCTCCATACGGCGGGGCGGCTGGTGTACGACGCTCACCGGGGCAGCACGGGCGGAGAGGACGCGCTGGAGCAGGTGTTCTCGGAGCTGGACCACAAGGAGGCCGCGGCGGCCGAGCTGCGGAGCCGGCTCGAGCGCCTCCGGCAGGAGAAGCCGCTCTAGCCGCGGGGAGGCGGGACCCGGACGGGTCCCGCTTTTTTGCGGCTTTTTCGGAAAGGGGGCGGGAAGTTGCCCTTTTTCATTGCTTTTTTGGCGGGCGGGGTGTAAAATACCATGTAATCCTTGCGGCCGCAGCGCTTGCGGCGAACCGTCAGACCGTATTTCGGGCCCGTCCGGGCCGCTTATTACAAATAAGGAGGACAAGCTTTATGAACTACACGTTTGCCCAATACCAGGAGAGCGCGGACTACATCCGCAGCCAGATCGGCGGCTTTGCCCCCAAGGTGGCCATGATCCTGGGTTCCGGCCTGGGCTACATGGGCGATATTGTGGAAAACCCCATTGCCGTGCCTTATCAGAATATCCCCCATTTCAAGGTGTCCACCGCCCCCGGCCACAAGGGTCAGCTGGTGTTCGGCACCCTGGAGGGGCAGAAGGTGGCTGTTATGCAGGGCCGTATGCACCACTACGAGGGCTACTCCTATGAGGAGGTGTCCTACGCGGTGCGGGTGCTCCGCCTGCTGGGCTGCGATACCCTGATCGTCACCAACGCCGCCGGCTGCGTCAACCTGGACTGGAAGGCGGGCGATCTGATGCTTATTGCAGACCACATCAAGTTCTTCATGGAGTCCCCCCTGCGGGGTGAGAACCTGCCCGAGTTCGGCGTGCGCTTCCCCGACGCCTCCCACCTCTACACCCCCGCCCTGCGGGAGATGGCCCGCCAGACCGCCAGGGAGCTGGGCATCGGGCTGCGGGAGGGCGTCTACATGTACTTCCCCGGCCCCCAGTACGAGACTCCGGCGGAGGTGCGGGCCGCCCGGGTGCTGGGCGCCGACGCAGCGGGCATGTCCACCGCGCCGGAGGTCATCACCGCCGGCCACTGTGGCATGCGGGTGCTGGGCTTTACCCTCCTGTCCAACATGGGCGCCGGTATTCTGGACCAGCCCCTCTCCGAGCAGGAGGTGCTGGATGCGGCGGCGGCCTGCCGGGACAAGTTCTCCCGCCTCGTGCTGGCCTGCCTGAAAAAGATTGACTAAAAGGAGCCTGCCATGTCTATTCTGATCCATAACTGCACCGCCGTCCTCATGGACGAGGCGGGCACCGTCCTCCCCAACGCCTATGTGGTGGTGGAGGGGACGAAGATCCGCTCCGTCAGCACCCAGCGCCCCTGGGGCTCCTTTGAGGAGCAGATCGACGGCCGGGGCAACGTGCTCATGCCCGGCTTTGTCAACGCCCACAGCCACGTGCCCATGACCGCCATGCGGGGCTACGGCGACGGCAACAACCTCCAGGACTGGCTGCACAACTACATCTTCCCGGTGGAGGCCCGCTGGGACGACCGGGCCATCCGGGCCTGTACCGACCTGGGCCTGGCGGAGATGATCGCCTCCGGCGTCACCACCATCGCGGACATGTATGGCCACACCGACGCGGTGGCCCAGGAGGTGGCGGCCTCCGGCATCAGCGCCAACCTGTGCTGCGGCGGCGTGCAGTTCACCGACACCTTCGACCCCGCCACCCACCACGACTGTGTGGTGCAGCGGGAGCTGACCGAGAAGTGGCACGGCTACAACGACGGGCAGATTTTGGTGGACGCCTCGATCCACGGCGAGTACACCTCCCACCACCCGCTCTGGCAGTGGATGGCGGACTACGCCCGGGAGCACGGCCTGGGTATGCACGTGCACATCTCCGAGACCCGCACCGAGCATGCCGAGTGCCTGGCCCGCCACGGCAAGACTCCCATTCAGGTGCTCAACGACTACGGCGTGTGGGACGTGCGGGCCATCGCCGCCCACTGCGTCTGGACCACCCCGGAGGACTGGTCCGTTATGGCGTCCAAGGGGGTTTCGGCCATCCACAATCCCATGAGCAACCTCAAGCTGGGCAGCGGCATCGCCCCCGTCCCCGCCATGGGCAAGGCCGGTGTCAACGTGTGCCTGGGCACCGACGGCGTGTCCTCCAACAACTGCACCGACTTCTTCGGGGACATGAAGCTGGCCGCCATTCTCCACAACGGGGCCAACTGCGACCCCCTGGCCCTGCTGCCCATCGACGCCCTGCGCATGGCCACCGTCAACGGCGGCAAGGCCCTGGGTCGGCTCACTGGCCGGATTGAGGGGGGCTACGACGCCGACCTCATTCTGGTGGATTTCTCCCACCTGAACCTCACCCCCTGCCACAGCGTGATTTCCAACCTGGCATATGCCGCCCACGGCAGCGACGTGTGCATGAATATGGCCCGCGGAAAGGTCATATACAGAGATGGGGACTTCCTCACCATCGACATTGACCGGGTGAAGCGGGAAGTGGCGGACTACGCCCTGCCCCTGCTGTTTGAAACGAAATAAGGGGGCCTAGCATTGTCCAATCAGCAAAAAAAGAATACCTTTTACGGCGCGGCCGCTATCCTGACGGTGAGCACCATTCTGGTCAAGATTATCGGCGCCATCTTCAAGATCCCGCTTATCGCCATACTGCCCGAGGAGGCCTACGGCGATTTCAACGGCGCGTATAACATCTACTCCTTCTTCCTCACCATCTCCACGGCGGGCCTGCCTGTTGCCTTGTCCAAGACGGTGTCGGAGTGCCATACTCTGGGCCGGGAGAACCAGAAGCACCGGGTCTTCCGGGTGGCATTCTGTGCGTTCCTGTTCATGGGGCTGTTCAGCTTCCTCTGCATGTCAGTGTTCGGACAACTGGTAGCAACCTATATCATTGGCAATGAGAAAGCCGTGTTCTGCGTGTGGGCGCTGGCGCCGGCGGTGCTGTGCACCTGCTGCTGCTCCGCCTTCCGGGGCTATGCCCAGGGGCACATGAACATGATGCCCACCGCGATCTCCCAGATCATTGAGGCGCTGTGCAAGCTCTTCCTGGGTTTGGGCCTTGCCATGGTGATCATGAGCCTGACCCTCTGGCCGGAGGACATCCGCAACCGGCTGGCGGCCTCCGGCGCCCTCATCGGCGTCTCCTTCGGCAGCGTGCTGTCGGTGATCTATCTGGCCTTCAACCACTTCCGTACCCGCCGGGGCAGCGCCGCCCGGGCCGCCGACCAGCCCGACCGGAGCCGGGTGGTGCTGGCCCGGCTGCTCAAGCTGGCCATTCCCATCACCCTCAGTTCATGCTCCATGTCCCTGGTGACTATCATCGACACCAACCTGGTGAACAATCAGCTCCAGAATGTGTTTACCGCCATCCAGGGCGGTATGACCGGCATCAGCAACAGTTTTCTGGATATCTTTCCCAAGGCTGTGGAGATCTTTCAGAACAATACGGATGCCTGGCAGCAAGCCCTGCTGACAGACCCGGCCACCAAGCTGGACCCGATCCTGGACTCTGCCCGCAGCCTCTACGGCACCTACAGTAAGACCATGAGCGTCTACAACCTGCCCTTTAACCTGATGATCCCCCTGACGGCCTGCATCGTCCCCGGCATCTCCGCCTGCCTGGCCCGGAGCGACCGGCTGGGAGCCAAGCGGATTACCGAGTCCGCCATGCGGGTGGCCGCCCTCATTGCCCTGCCCTGCGGCTTCGGTCTGCTGGCTCTGGGCGGCCCTATTATGGAACTCATCGCCCTGGGCAATGTGGATACGGCCATCGCCGGTCCCATCCTGTCCATCCTGGGGATTGCCTCCATTTTTGTCTGCTTCCAGTTGGTGGGCACCGCGATCCTCCAGGCCAACGGCATAGTGAATCTGCCCATCATTACGGTTATTATCGGCGGCGTCACTAAGATTCTGGTCAACTACACCCTGGTGGGTAATCCCAAAATCATGATCTTCGGCGCGCCGGTGGGCACTCTGAGCTGCTTTGCGGTGATCTCCATTCTCAACCTGCTCATCATCAAGCGGTGCGTGCCCAATCCGCCCCGCTATCTGGTGGCGCTGTCCAAGCCGCTGGCGGCCTCCGTGGTAATGGCTGCCGCCGCATGGGGAAGCCATGGGCTGCTCGCCCGCGTCCTGAACGGCAGTCTGACCCGGGATATGGCGGCCACCGCCGGAGCGATCCTGGTGGGCGTGGTGGTATATGTAATTTTAGTCCTGGCTCTGCGTACCCTGACCCGGGAGGACCTGGAAATGATGCCCGGGGGCAAAAAGCTGGCTAAAATTCTGCATATCCAGTAAGTTTTTTGGAAAAAGAGGTTGCAGGAGGCCTTGAAATATGGTAGATTTTCAGTATAAGGATTCTTACGGCGTCAAGGACTTGGAGGAGATTGTCCGCCTCTTGCGGGCGCCCGGCGGGTGCCCCTGGGACGCGGAGCAGACCCACCAGTCCATCCGCCGCAATTTCCTGGAGGAGGCCTATGAGGCCGTGGAGGCCATCGACGAGGGTAGCCCCGAGCACCTGAAGGAGGAGTTGGGCGACGTGTTGCTCCAGGTGGTGTTCCACGCCCTTATGGAGCAGGAGGCCGGTCGCTTCGATCTGGACGCCGTGGCCGACGGCATCTGCAAAAAGCTCATCTTCCGCCACCCCCACGTCTTTGGGGAGGTGTCGGTCTCCGGCACCGGCGAGGTTCTCTCCAACTGGGAGGAGCTCAAGCGGAAGGAAAAGGGGCAGGCCACCAATACCGACGCGCTGGAGGCCGTGGCCCGCTCCCTGCCCGCCCTGTGGCGGGCCGAGAAGGTGCAGAAAAAGGCGAAAAAGGCGGGCTTCGACTGGCCGGACGTGTCCGGCGCCCTGGACAAGCTGTCTGAGGAGCTGGAGGAGCTGAAGACCGCCGTGGCCGAGGGCACCAATGTGGAGGAGGAGCTGGGCGATCTGCTCTTCTCCGCCGTCAACGTCTCCCGTTTCGTGAAGGTGGACACCGAGGAGGCCCTCAACGGGGCCACCGACAAGTTCATCGGCCGCTTCCGCAAGGTGGAAGAGGAGGCCGCCCGGCAGGGCCGCGCCCTGGAGGGCATGAGCTTGGCGGAATTGGACAAGCTATGGGAGCACGCAAAAGAGACTTAAGGGCGGGTTCGCCTTAAGTATAATCAGACTGGGGTGATTCCCCCAGTAAACACAGGAGGAGTTATCGATATGAATAAGGCTGAACTGATCAATGCGGCCGCCGAGAAGGCCGGCCTGTCCAAGAAGGATACCGAGACCGCCATCAACGCGGCCATTGAGGTCATTTCCGACTGCCTGGCCGAGGGCGACAAGGTTCAACTGGTGGGCTTCGGTGCCTTTGAGGTGAAGAGCCGCGCCGAGCGCATCGGCCGCAACCCCAAGACCAAGGAGAGCATCAAGATCCCCGCCTCCAAGGTGCCCGTGTTCAAGCCCGGCAAGGCGCTGAAGGACATCGTCGCGAAGTAAGTCAGAAGCGCGGAGGGTAGGCGCATAGGGGAGCTAAGAGGACATGGAGGCGAAAAAACAGGCCGGGCGAAGCCCGGCGGCATTTTTCGCGGAATGGCCGCTTAGCGACCCGGCCATGCGCCCAACCCGCAGCGTGACAGGAAGCGCGGAGGCGCACGGAGCAGCCGCACAGCGAGCCCCGCAGACGAAAAAGCAGTTGCGCCGCAGGCGCAAGGTGTTTTTCACGGAGGGGTAAGCAGTGTGGCGTCGCGCAGCCGCCGCAGCGTGACAGCGTCAGCCCAAGCTTTGGATCATTCGCTTCCGGGCAAGCCCGAACGCTCATTCCCGCCGCTGGGCCTCCTTTTCCCCACGCGAACCGCTTCGCTGGGTTCGCGCGGGGGCCACGAAGGTGGGGAGCGCCCTGCGCCGTAGGGGCGGGTGCCCACCCCCGCCCGCGGGCCGATGAGGGCATCGGCCCCTACGCGCGGAAGAGGAGTGGGTGCCCAGGAGGCCCTTTCGCCGCAGGCGGCGCCTCGGCCTCATCTTCCCACCGAACCCGCGGCGAGGGCCCTGAAAGGGGACGTACCCCGTGTTGTAGGGGCGGGGCTTGTCCCCGCCCGCGGGGGGGGGGGGGG
>NZ_CAXSQB010000011.1:73490-89474 GCF_964239415.1 Clostridium sp. ATCC BAA-442
CCCCCCCCCCCCCCCCCCCTACAGGGGTGCACAGAATGGTTCCCCCGCGGCGCTGCACCGGGCCCGGCGGAGGCGTAGGGACGGGTGCCCACACCCGCCCGTGAGGCGAGTGGCCCCATGTCCGGCTGGGCCGCATCCACAGAGAGAACCACAGGGCCGCCGCAGGCTTGCGGCGGCCCTTGACTATGTTGACTATGGAGGAGGAAGATTCCCATGCGACTGGACAAATGGCTGAAGGTCTCCCGGCTCATCAAGCGCCGGACGGTGGCCAACGAGGCCTGCGACAACGCCCGGGTCACGGCCAACGGCCGGCCGGTGAAGGCCAGCTACGACGTGAAGGCGGGCGACGTGCTGGAGCTGCGCTTCGGCGAGCGCACCGTAAAGGTGGAGGTGCTGTCGGTGGCCGAGCACGTGGGCAAGGCCGACGCCCCCGCCCTGTATAAAGAACTGCTGTGAGGGCGGACCGCCCCCGCCGCGCTGAGAGCAAAAAACAGCCCTCCCACATATGGGAGGGCTGTTTTTTTGTGGCTTACTTGCGGCCGCCGCGGCGGGAGCTGCGGCGCTCCGACTGGCGCAGCTCGGACAGCTTGCTGTCCGAGGCGGCCATAAACTGCTTGAGCCGGTCCTCAAAGCTGGCGGGCTCCGCCGGGGCGGGCTTGCCGCGGAAGCCGCCGCCGGTGTGCCCGCCGGGGCGGCCCATAGGACGGCCCTGGCCTGCGGGGCGGGGCGGGGGATCCATAGCCTTTTTGATGGAGAGGTTGATGCGGCCGTTCTCGTCAATGCCGATGACCTTGACCTTGACCTCCTGCCCTTCCTTGAGATGATCCTTCACATCGTTGACATAGGAATAGGCGATCTCTGAGATATGCACCAGACCCGACTTGCCCTCCGGCAAGGAGACGAACGCACCGAACTTTGTGATGCCTGTGACCTTTCCTTCCAGAACCGAACCAACACCAAACTCCATACTGACTGCTAAATCCTCTCTCATAAATTTTCAATCGGTGAAACGGAAAATGTACTCGCCCGGCTCTACCAAGCCCAGCTTGCCGCGGGCGATGTCGGCCTGCCGGTCGGGATCATCGCTGTTTTCCACGGCGTCGGACAGGTCGGCGTTGACCTGCTTCTGGGCTGCCACCTGCGCCTCGGCCTCGGCCAGGTCGCTCTGGGCGGTCAGAATCTGCTGGCGCAGATTCAGCAGCCCGGTGGCGGCGCCGATAAGCAGGGCCAGTACCACCAGCTTGGTCAGGAGGGACGCTTTTTTGGTTTTCACAGGCGGTACCTCCTCCCGATGCGCGGCGGTCCGAGCGGTGCAGCTCATCCATTTCCCTGGATATCAGCCTTATTCTATACCACTTTCGCCGATAATGGAAGGACTTTTTTGCGGTTTTTCCGATTTTTTTACACAGCCTCAGGAGAAACACTACCGGTAGTGTAAGCACACGCCACAAAACCCCAACGAGATCGGCCAGACGGTAGCCCAGTTTGAGGAACCAGCGGCTCAGCAGCCAGAAATAAGCCGCCGCGCCCAGGAGGACGGCCGCCACAATGTAAAGGCGCACTTCGCCGCTGCCGGCGGTGGTGGTGTAGACAAACAGGGCGACGGTGACCACCAGCCAGAACAGCAAATCCAGCACTCCACCTAGCAGGGGGAGGCGGACGCGCACACGGAGGATGCGGAACGCGTCGTACAGCAGCCCCACCGCCGCCCCCATCACCAGCGCCCCGGCAAAGAAGAGGGCCTGGTCGGTGACGGATACGGTCATTTCAGCGGAAGAGCCGGGCAAACAGGCCGCCCGCCCTGTCCCGCCCGCTGTCCTCGTAGGTGAGGGAGTCGATGGTGCCCTCCACCTTCAAATCCCCGCCATCCAGGCTCAGCTTCTCGATGTGCAGCTCCTCCCCCCGCACGATGAGGGTGCCCCGGTTGGTGAGCATGACAATGGTGTTCTCGTCAAAGCTCTCCACCTCCTCCACGCCGGAGACTGAGAGCTGTTCGCGCTCCTCCAGAATGATGTGATGGGCCGCCTCCGCCCGCGGACGGTTTTCTTCGTACGGCATGGCTCTCCCCCGCCTTTCCATAGTCTTGTCTCATATATATGGGACAGGTGGGCGGGTTATGCCAGGGCCCTCAGCGGCGGCTGATCCGAAGGGCGGGGGCCAGGCGGCGGCTCAACAGCCAGGCCAGCGCCAGCTTGACTGCGTCGGGCAGGAGGAAGGGGAACACACACCAGCCCAACACGGTGAACATTCCTACCGGCCCGGAGGAGCTGGTGTATACCGCGTAGTACCAGACGGAGCCGAACAGGTAGCACAGGATCTGACCCACGACGGCGGAACCGAGAAAGACGGGGGCGGATTTTCCCAGCCATCGCTCGGCGCCCCACATGGTGAGGGCGGTAAAAAGGAAGCCCAACAGATAGCCGCCCGTGGCCCCCAGAAAGGCCCCCAGGCCGCCGTGGAAGCCGGCAAAGACGGGCAGTCCCACGGCCCCCAGCAGCAGATAGACGGTCACCGCCAGGGTGCCCAGCCTGCCCCCCAGCAGGCCCAGTGTGAGAAAGACGGCAAAGGTCTGTAGGGTGAAGGGGACGGCGGTGGGGATGGAGATCCAGGAGCAGACGGCGATCAGAGCCGCCAGGATGCCGGTGTAGGCCAGTTCTCTTGTCTTCATGACAGGTGTTCCCTCCTAATTGTAAACTTAAAAATGATTATAGTTTACATTTAATAAAATGTCAACTAAAAAGAGATATAGGTTGACGATTTAGGAGGGGACGGGTACAATAGAGGGTGAAAGGAAGTGGAGCGAATGCTGCGGGACGAGGTGCTGGCGCTGTTAAAGGCCCGGGAGGGGAAGCCCCTGTCGGGGGAGGAGATGAGCCGTGCCCTGGGGGTGAGCCGGGCGGCGGTGTGGAAGGCCATGGAGTCTCTGCGGGACGAGGGGTATGTCATCTCCTCCGCCCCCCGCCGGGGCTACGCCCTGGAGGGCTCGCCGGACCGGCTGTCCGCCGGGGAGCTGGCCGGAGCCCTGGCGGGCCGCCGGGTGGGCCGCGCGCTGGTGTGCCTGGAGACGGTGGACTCCACCAACAACGAGGTCAAGCGCCGGGCCCTGGCCGGGGCCGCCGACGGCCTGGCGGTGGTGGCGGAGCAGCAGACCGGCGGCCGGGGCCGCCGGGGCCGCTCCTTTGTCTCCCCTGCGGGGCAGGGGCTTTATCTGTCGGTCCTCCTCCGCCCCCGGTGCCCCCTGGAGGAGGTATCGGCCCTGACGGCGTGGACGGCGGTGGCGGTGTGCAATGCGGTGGAGCGGGTGTGCGGCGTGCGGCCGGGGATCAAGTGGCCAAACGACGTGATCCTGGACGGGCGGAAGCTGTGCGGCATTCTCACCGAGCTGGAGCTGGAGGCGGAGAGCGCCGCCCTGCGCCATGTGGTGGTGGGGGTGGGGATCAACCTCACCCAGACCGCAGCCGACTTCGGGCCGGAGGTGGCCCCGGTGGCCGTCTCCCTGGCCCAGGCTCTGGGACGGGCCCCCCGCCGGGCGGAGATGGCGGCGGCCGTGCTGGCCGCCCTGGACGAGCTGTACGCCGCCTTCCCGGCGGAGCGGGCGGCCTGGCTGGAGCGGTACCGGGCCGACTGCCTCACCCTGGGCCGGACGGTGCGCCTGCTCCGGGCGGGCGGGGAGGAGGAGGCCTTTGCCGAGGCGGTGGACGATACCTTCGCCCTGGTGGTGCGCCGCGCCGACGGCAGCCGGGAGGCGGTGTCCTCCGGCGAGGTGTCCGTCCGGGGGCTGCTGGGGTATGTGTGATCTCCAAAAGCGCGGGACGTGTCCCGCGCTTTTTGCTTGACAAATCCGCCTGTTCCGCTATAATAAGACAAGTTATGTGTCATGACATGTGTAAAGGAGAGACGGAAATATGGGAGTATGCAGCGCATTTCTCGAGCGAAAAAATATTGTCCTCTCGGCAAAGCGGTATGGGGTGGACGCATTGGGGGCCATGGCCCAGGGGCTGTTCTGCTCCCTGCTCATCGGCACCATTCTGGACACGCTGGGCAAGCAGCTCGGCATCGCCTTCCTGGTGACGGTGGGGGGCTACGCCTCCGCCATGAGCGGCTCGGCCATGGCCGTGGCCATCGGCTACGCCCTCCAGGCGCCGCCCCTGGTGCTGTTTTCCCTGGCCACGGTGGGCTATGCCGCCAACGCCCTGGGCAGCGTCACCCTGTCCGGCGGCAAGGGGGCGGGCGGGCCCCTTGCGGTGCTGTTCATCGCCGTAGTTGCCGCCGAGCTGGGCAAGGCGGTGTCCAAGGAGACGAAAATCGACATTCTGGTCACCCCCCTGGCCACCATCCTGGCCGGAGTGGGGCTGTCCGCCCTGCTGGCCCCGGCCATCGGCACCGCGGCCTCCGCCGTGGGGGACGTTGTCAAGTGGGCCACCGTGCTCCAGCCCTTCTGGATGGGGATTCTGGTGTCGGTGGTCATCGGCGTGGCCCTTACTCTGCCCATCTCGTCGGCCGCCATCTGTGCCGCCATCGGCCTGACGGGGCTGGCCGGAGGGGCCGCCGTGGCGGGCTGCTGCGCCAATATGGTGGGCTTTGCGGTGCTCTCCTTCCGGGAGAACCGCTGGGGCGGGTTGGTCAGCCAGGGCCTGGGCACCTCCATGCTCCAGATGGGCAACATCGTCCGCAATCCCCGCATCTGGCTGCCCGCGATCCTCACCTCGGCCATCACCGGCCCCCTGGCCACCTGCCTGTTCCGGCTGGAGATGAACGACCCGGCCTCCGCCGTGGCCTCCGGCATGGGCACCTGCGGCATGGTGGGCCCCATCGGGGTGTACGCCGGATGGGTCAACGATGTGGCCACCGGGGCCAAGGCGGCCATCACCTCCCTGGACTGGGTTGGGCTGGCGCTCATCTGCTTTGTCCTCCCTGCGGTGCTCTGCTGGCTGTTCGGCCTCTTCTTCCGGCGCATCGGGTGGATCAAGGAGGGGGATCTGACCCTGGAGTGACAGGGCCCGGCGTATCGCCGCGCGGGCAGCACGCGGCGCGCGCCTGTAGGGGCGGCCCTTGTGGCCGCCTGCGGACGGGGAGGAGCCCCGCCCCTGCGATTTCCCGCTGAGGCCGTCGAAAAACGCGTTCGGCAGGCTGCGGCGCGGCTCTTGCCGCCCCGCTTTTTTGCTGTGCAAAGGCGGAGCAAAATTGGCCGCGCGCCGCCCTCTGCGTCCCAGGCGCATGAAGTTTTACGCGGAATTGACAGATCCGGCCCGCCTGTGTTGTTATAGAGGTGAAAGGGGGCGAGGCCATGGACGGGACGCGGGCGGAGGAGCTGGTGGAGCGGTACGCCGACGCCATCCTCCGCATCGGCTACACCTGGCTGGGGGACATGGACGACGCCAAGGACATCTGCCAGACGGTGCTCATCAAGCTGGTAGAGGAGGGCCGTCGCTTCCCCGATTTGGGCCAGGAGCGGGCGTGGGTGGTACGGCTGAGCGTCAACGCCTGCAAGAACTGGAAAAAGAGCGCCTGGTTCCGCCGCCGGGCGCCGCTGGAGGAGGGCCTGCACCTGGCGGCGGAGGCGCCGGAGCCAGAGGACGGCGCGCTGCTGGCCCTGGTGAACGGCCTGCCCCCCAAATACCGGCAGGTGGTCTACCTGCGGTACTATGAGGAGTACGAGGTACACGAGATCGCGGCCCTGCTGGGCCAGTCTCCCGCCCTGGTGAGCACCCACCTGGCGCGGGCGCGGGCCAAGCTGCGGGAACGGCTGGAAGGGAGCTGCTGTGATGGATAGACGGTATCGGGAGGAGCTGGAGCAGGTGCGCCTGACGGAGGAGAGCAAGCGGGAGCTGGTTCGGGCCCTGGAGGCCCGGCGGGAGCTGGCGGCGGAGGGGGATGGGCACAGAAGGACGCGCTGCTGGAGCCGTACCGCCGTGGCGGTGGCCGCCCTGATCGGCATGCTGGTGTTGTCGGTGGGGGCGGCGGTGACCGTCTCCCCGGTGCTGCGGAGCTATTTCGGTGACAGCGCCGCATATCAGCAGAGCGCCGCGGAGCTGGGCCAGTCGGTGACCAAAGACGGCTGGACCGTGACGCTGACCGACTGCGTGGGAGACGACCGCAATCTCTGGTTCGGCCTGGAGATCGCCGGGCCGGAGGGCACAGTGCTGGATGCGGAGAACTATTATATCGACTGGTATGACTGTCAATTTCCCGGCCTGTATAGTTTTCTCTCCACAATGAGCTGCACCCAGCTGCCCGATGAAGATCCCACCGACAACCGGGTACAGTTCGCTCTGCGCTTGCTGGGGCGTGGCCCCTACGACGGCAGCTTCAATGGTCAGCGGGTGAAGCTGACGTTTCGGGACTTCTCCATCTGGGATCGGGAGGACCGGGAGTTTGAGCCGGCCCATGGCTGTGAGGCGGTGTGGCAGTTCGATTTCACAGTCTCCTATCCGGACAGCGTGATCCGCCTGGAGCCAAACCTGCCTGTCCATACGCTGGGCGTGGATGCCGTGCTCACCTCGGTGGAGGTCTCCCCCTTCGGCGTCTATGCGTCCATTGAGGGAGAAGCGCTGAAGGGGCACCACCAGTGGGTGCCCATGAATGCCCCCGACGGCTGGTATGGCTGTACGGAGTACCAGGAGGTCACCCTTACCACGAAGGACGGGGAGGTCATCGCACCCTGTGGCAGTCTGTCGGGCAGCGGGTGCAGCGGCGGCGACCTGGATCACCCGGAGGAGGGTTATATCCGTCTTGCCCGCTGGTCTGACACCCTGCTGGACGTGGATGAACTGGCCTCCGTCTCCATCTGCGGGGTGGAGATCCCCCTGTGCTGAACGGATCGTTCAAAAGACCCGGTGCGGTAAAAACCGCACCGGCTCTTCCCCGTTTTCCGCCATAGACAAAATCCTATGGGCGGCGTATAATATCCCCATACTACATAGATTGGGGAACGGTCATGGACACGAATGCCAACAATAACCGTGAATCCTTCGAGGATCAGCAGGTCATTTTTGTGGATACCCATCTGATTCAGAAGGCGGTGGAGGGACTCCAGCGCGCCCGCGAGGAGTTCCAGACCCTGCTGGAGCAGGCGGAGGGCGGAGACGCCTCCGTCTATTACGACCTTGGCGTGCGCTATACCGAGGGCGACGGGACCGACAAGGATCCGGCCCAGGCGGCCCGCTGGTTTGCCCTGGCCTCGGAGGACGGGGATCTCCGGGCCACCGACCTGCTGGGGCGCTGTTACCAGTCCGGCGCAGGGGTGGAGAAGGACGAGGCCCGGGCGGCGGAGCTCTTTCAGCAGGCGGCGGAGCAGGACTATGCCCCCGCCCAGTGCGACCTGGGCCTGAGCTATGAGAACGGCTCCGGCGTGGAGAAGGACGAGGCCCGGGCGGCGGAGTGCTACCTCCAGGCGGCGGAGCAGGATTACGCCCCGGCCCAGACCAATCTGGCGGTGTGCTACTTCAACGGAATCGGCGTGGACAAGGATGTGGAGTGCGCCCACCAGTGGCTGGAGAAGGCGGCGGAGCAGAAGTTTCCCCGGGCGCTGAACATTCTGGGCGACTGCCACTGGGACGGCACTGGCGTGGAGCAGGACCGGGGGGAGGCGGCCCGGCTCTACCGGCAGGCCGCCGAGCAGGACTATCCCCCCGCCCTGTGCAACCTGGGCCTGTGCTATGAGCACGGGGACGGCGTGGAGCAGGACAAGGCCAAGGCGGTGGAGTGCTACCGGAAGGCGGCGGAGCAGGACTACGCCCCGGCCCAGTGCAATCTGGGCGTGCTCACGCTCCACGGCGTGGGCACCGAGGCCGACCCGGCCGCGGCGGCGGAGTGGTTCCGCCGGGCAGCGGAGCAGAGCTTCGCACGTGCCCAGGATCTGCTGGGCGACTGCTATCTGGACGGCAAGGGCGTGGAGGCCGACCCGGCCCGGGCGGCGGAGCTCTACCGGCAGGCCGCCGACCAGGGCTACGCCCCGGCGCTGTGCGACCTGGGCCTGTGCTACGAGAACGCCAACGGCGTGGCGGAGGACAAGGTCCAGGCGGCGGAGTGCTACCGGAAGGCGGCGGAGCAGGACTACGCTCCCGCCATGTGCAACCTGGCGGTGTGCTATCTCAACGGCATCGGCGTGGAGGAGGACATGGCCCAGGCGGTGGCGTGGTTCCAGAAGGCGGTGGAGGGCGGCTCCGCCCGGGCCAAGAGCATCCTGGGGGACTTCTACCTGGATGGCCGTGGGGTGGAGCAGGACAAGGAGAGGGCCCTCTCCCTCTACCGGGAGTCTGCGGCGGACGGCTACCTGCCCGCCATATGCAGTCTGGGCCTGTGCTATGAGACCGGCGACGGCGTGGCGGAGGACAAGGCCCAGGCGGTGGAGTGGTACACCAGGGCCGCCGAGGGGGGCTATGCCCCGGCCCAGACCAATCTGGCCTACTGCTTTCTCACCGGCATCGGCATGGAGGCGGCGCCGGAGAAGGCCATCCCTTGGCTGGAGAAGGCGGCGGAGCAGGGCCAGGCCCGGGCCCAGAGCCTGTTGGGAAGCTGCTACCGGGACGGCGACGGCGTGGAGGCCGACGCGGCCCAGGCGGCGGAGTGGTATGGAAAGGCCGCCAAACAGAACTATCCCCCTGCTATGTGCAGCCTGGGGCTGGCCTTCGAGCTGGGGGAGGGACTGACCGAGGACCCGGCCAAGGCGGTGTACTGGTACACCAAGGCCGCCGGGGAGGGCTATGCCCCGGCCATAACCAATCTGGCCGTATGCCTGCTCAACGGGACCGGCGCGGAACGGAGCGCGGAGGAGGCCGTAGGCTGGCTGGAAAAGGCGGCGGAGCAGGAGTTCCCGCGGGCCCAGGGGATTCTGGGGGATCTGCTGCTCACCGGCAACGGCGTGCCCGAGGACAAGGCCCGGGCCGTGGAGCTCTACCGGGCCGCCGCCAAGGGCGGCTATGTGCCCGCCATGTGCGACCTGGGGCTGTGCTATGAGAACGGGGATGGCGTGGAAGAGGATCTGCGCCATGCGGTGCTGTGGTACCGCAAGAGCGCCGAGGAGGGCTATGCCCCGGGCCAATGCAACCTGGCGGTGTGCTACCTCAACGGAAACGGAGTGGAGCGGGACGCGGCCGCCGCCGTGCGGTGGCTGGAGAAGGCGGCGGCCCAGGGGAATGCCCGGGCACAGAGCATCCTGGGCGACCTGTGCCGGGACGGGGAGGGCACCGAAATGGATGCGGCGCGGGCCTTCCAGCTCTATACCCAGGCGGCGGAGCAGGGCTATCCTCCCGCCCAGTGCGCCTTGGGCTACTGCTACGAGGTGGGGAGCGGCACGGCGGAGGACAAGACCAAGGCGGTGGAGTGGTACGAAAAGGCCGCCCAGCGGGGCCATGCCACCGCTCAGTGTAATCTGGCCTACTGCTACGAGCAGGGCATCGGCGTGGCGGAGGACAAGACCAAGGCCGTGGAGTGGTATGCCAGGGCCGCCGAGCAGGAGCACCCCAGGGCCATGTGCAACCTGGGCCTGTGCTATGAGTACGGCGAGGGTGTGGCGGAGGACAAGACCAAGGCGGCGGAGTGGTATGAGAAGGCCGCCCGGCGGGGGTATGCCCCGGCCCAGTGCAACCTGGGCTTCTTCTATGACCGGGGCGTGGGCGTAGCGGAGGACGCCGCCAAGGCCGTGGAGTGGTACGAGCGGGCGGCGGAGCAGGGCTATCCCCGCGCCCAGTGCAACCTGGGCTACTGCTATGAGAGCGGCAAGGGCGTGAAGGAGGACAAGGCCCGGGCCGTGAAGCTGTACCGCCAGGCCGCCGAACAGGGCAGCTCCGTGGGCCAGTGTAACCTGGGCTACTGCATGCTCAAGGGGATCGGCATACGGCCTGACCCGGCGCAGGCGGTGTATTGGTTCCGAAAGGCCGCCGAAGGCGGCTCCGGCCGGGCCATGTGCCTGCTGGGTGACTGTTACCGGGAGGGCCAGGGCGTGGAGGCCGACGCGGCACAGGCCCGGACGTGCTACCAAAAGGCCATTGACCTGGGCTTCGACGCCAAGGAGGAGCTGGAGGAGCTGGACAAGGCCGCCCCCGCCGGAGCGGCGGAACAGCCGAAGAAAAAGAAGTCCTTCCTGGGCCGGCTGTTTGGAAAATAGGACAAAATCAATCGCGGGGCGCAGGCATTGCCTGCGGCCCGCGATTGTATGATCCCCGGCCGGGCGGGGCGGCCGCCTCCCTCAGCCGATGCGTCCGAAGTCGGAGAAGGGGAAGCAGATGAACTCCGCCTTGCCCAGCAGATAGCGCGTGTCCACGGTGCCCAGGGTCACGTCCCGGCTGTCGTTGGAGTGGTTGCGGTTATCCCCCATGACGAAGACCGACCCCTCCGGCACCGTCACGGAGGTGAGATCCTCATACCAGGGCTCCTCCATGGGCTCGTTCAGATAGGGCTCGTCCAGGGCTTCGCCGTCCACATAGACGGTGCCGGTCTGGTAGTCGATGTCCACCGTCTGGCCCTCCACAGCGATGATCCGCTTGACGATGGGCCCCCTGGCGGCGTCAAACTCCTTGGTGAGCACCACGATGTCCCCCGGCTGGGGATCGGTGTAGCCGATGTCCCGGATCAGCATCACATCCCCCTCGTGGAGGGTGGGCAGCATGGACTCCCCCACCACCGGGGTGATGCGCCCCACGAAGGTGAATACCAGAATGATGGTCACCAGGGCCACAATCAAAATCTGAAGCCACTCGTAGGCCTCCTGAGCGCCGCTGAGGGGCTTTTCTTCTTTTTCCGGTTTTTTCATGGGCAAACTCCCCGCTTTCGACAAAGGAGGGGCTGTCCAGCAGCCCCTCCCGTGCGTATCTTATTTCGCGTACTCGATGACCTTGGTCTCCCGGATCATGTTGACCTTGATCTGGCCGGGATACTCCAGCTCCTCCTCGATCTTCTTGGCGATGTCCCGGGCCAGGAGCACCATCTGATCCTCGCTGACCTTGTCCGGGGCCACCATAATGCGCACCTCGCGGCCGGCCTGAATGGCGAAGGACTTCTCCACGCCGGGGAAGGAGGAGGTGACCTCCTCCAGCTTCTCCAGACGCTTGATATAGTTCTCCAGGTTCTCGCGGCGGGCGCCGGGGCGGGCGGCGGAGATGGCGTCGGCTGCCTGGACGATGCAGGCCACGATGGTGCGGGGCTCCACGTCGTTGTGGTGCGCCTCAATGGCATGCACGATGTCCTCGTTCTCCCGGTACTTCCGGGCCAGCTCCACGCCGATCTGCACGTGGGAGCCCTCCACCTCGTGGTCGATGGACTTGCCCAGGTCGTGGAGCAGGCCGGCCCGCTTGGCCTGGGTCACGTCGGCGCCGATCTCGGCGGCGATCAGCCCCGCCAGGTGGGACACCTCGATGGAGTGGTTGAGCACGTTCTGGCCGTAGCTGGTGCGGTAGCGCATGCGGCCCAGCAGCTTGATGAGCTCGGGGTGCAGGCCGTGGACATTGGTCTCGAACACGGCGCGCTCGCCCTCGGCCTTAATGGTGGCGTCCACCTCCCGCTTGGCCTTCTCCACCATCTCCTCGATGCGGGTGGGATGGATGCGGCCGTCCTGGATGAGCTTCTCCAGGGCGATGCGGGCGATTTCCCGGCGCACCGGGTCGAAGCAGGAGACGGTGATGGCCTCCGGCGTGTCGTCGATGATCAGATCCACGCCGGTCATGGTCTCCAGCGTGCGGATGTTGCGGCCCTCGCGGCCGATGATGCGGCCCTTCATCTCGTCATTGGGCAGGGGAACCACAGAGACGGTGGCTTCGGCCACATGGTCGGCGGCGCAACGCTGAATGGCCAAGGACAGGATCTCCTTGGCGCGGGTGTCGGCCTCCTCCTTAAACTGGGCCTCGATCTCCCGCACCTTCATGGCCGACTCATGGGTGACCTCCTCGGCAAGCTGGTTGATGAGGTAGTTCTTGGCCTCCTCGGCGGTGAAGCCGGAGATGCGCTCCAGCACCTCCATCTGGGTCTTCTTGACGGTGGCCACCTCGTCCCGGGCCTCGTCCAGCTCGGCCAGCTTGCGCTGCAGGGTGTCCTCCTTCTTCTCGATGTTCTCGGTCTTGCGGTCCAGGTTCTCTTCCTTCTGCTGGAGCCGCCGCTCCTGCTTCTGCAGATCGGCCCGGCGCTCCTTCACCTCGCGCTCATACTCGTTGCGGGCCTGGAGAATCTCCTCCTTGGCCTCCACCAGCGCCTCCCGCTTCTTACTCTCGGCGCTCTTGATGGACTCGTTGATGATGCGCTTGGCCTCCTCCTCCGCACTGTTGATCTCTTTTTCCGCGGTGCGTTTGCGGATTTGAATGCCGATGGGAATGCCTATGATGAGTGCGACCACGGCCGTGATCACACAGGCGATGACAGTCTGCATCAAGGGTTCAACACACCTCCATATCTTGGATTTTCAAAGTTCTTTTTCATGAAACGGATGCACGCGCTCCCGCCCGCTCTTGGGCAGAGCGCACAAAATTTGAAGAGCTTACCCCTCGTTCTTCAAAATATTACACCTTATCTATTTTAAGTCTGCGGCGGCCTTCTGTCAAGAACATTCCTGTTCGGAATCAATTTCTGCGGCCCTGGGCCTCAAAGGGATCGGGGCAGGGAGTCGTCCTCCCGCACCCAGTCGGCCACCTCCACCACCCGGTACTCCGTGCGGGTGTCCCGGATGACCACCCGCTCGATGCCGGCGTTGATGATGAGGCGGCGGCACATGGAGCAGGAGGTGGAGCCGGGAATCAGCGCCCCGGTGTCCGGCTCCACGCAGGCCATGTAGAGGGTGGCGCCCAGGGTTTCGCGGCGGGCGGCGGAGATGATGGCGTTGGCCTCGGCGTGGACGGAGCGGCACAGCTCGTACCGCTCCCCGGATGGGATGTTCAGCGCCTCGCGGGTGCAGTAGTTCAGATCCACGCAGTTGCGCCGCCCGCGGGGGGCGCCGTTGTAGCCAGTGGAGATGATCTCGTCGCTCTTGACGAGAATGGCCCCATAGCACCGGCGCAGGCAGGTGGAGCGCCCGGCCACCGTCTGGGCGATGTCCAGATAGTAATTCTCCTTGTCGATGCGTCCCATAAACGCCCCTCCCATGCTTTTTTACCAGTATACCGGGTTTTCCGCCGTCCCGCAAGCCCCGGAATGGCTGTCCCGGGCGGACAATTCACATATTGTTTACGTTTCCTTCCTTGACGAAGAAACAGGGAGGCGCTATCATAAGTTCAGAAAAAATTTATTTTTAACTTCAAAGGAGACGACCGTATTTCATGGTGATGAACTTCATTCGAAAATTGATGTACGGCCGGTATGGAAGCGACCAGCTCTCCTTTTTCCTCCTCGTGGTCTATATCGTCCTCATTCTTCTGTCCGGCCTGCCCCACCTGGAGGTGCTCTCCTGGCTGGCGCTGGCAGTGCTCTTGTGGGATCTGTTCCGCATGTTCTCCCGCCGTATCGACCGCCGCCGGGCGGAGAACGCCCGGTTTCTGGCTCTGGCCGGACCCGCCATACGCTGGCTGCGGATGCGCCGTACCATCCGCCGGGACAAGGAGCACCGCTACTTCAAGTGCCCCAACTGCGGACAGTATCTGCGGGTGCCCCGGGGGAAGGGGAAGATCACCGTCAACTGCCGCAACTGCGGCGCCAGCTTTGAGGAGCGGAGCTGAGCTTTCACCGGCCGGGACCGGCGCGCCTTGCCGCGCCGGTCCCGCTTTGCCTTTACAGGCGGGCGAAAAGCTGGTATCATAGCAAAGAAAGTGGGTGAAGCCATTGAGACAGTGTATGGATGCGGACAACCTCCACCGCAGACTGAAAAAGATCATCGGGCAGTTGGGCGCCATCGACAAGATGGTGGATCAGGACGTGCCCTGTGAGGACATGCTGATGCAGATCAACGCCGCCAAGAGCGCACTGCACAAGGTGGGACAGGTGGTGCTGGAGGGGCATCTCAACCACTGCGTCCGGGACGGCATCGAGCACGGAGACGCGGACCGGACCATTGCGGAATTCGCCAAAGCCATCGAGCACTTCTCACGTATGAGCTGACGCTGATGCGGCCCGTTTGGGCCGCTTTTTTCTTGACAAATAATACCCATGGGGGTATAAATATACCTATAGGGGGTATGGGTATATGAAACGGGATATCACATTCCTTGCGCTGGGAGGGGGTTCCCTCCTGTTGAGCTTTTTTGCCCCGGCGGCCCTGCCGGTGAACCCGGCGTGGCTGGCCATCCTGCTCTGCGGCGCGCCCATTGTCAGGGAGGCGGCCGTGGGGCTGTTCACCCGCTTTGACATCAAGGCCGACGTGCTGGTGTCCCTGGCGCTGCTCGCCTCGGTGGCCATTGGGGAGATCTTTGCCGCCGGTGAGATCGCCTTCATCATGCAGCTTGGCTCTCTGCTGGAGGAGCGGACGGTGGCCAAGGCCCGGGCGGGCATCGAAAAGCTGGTCCGGCTGACGCCCCGCACCGCCCGGCGGGTGACCGCCGCCGGGGAGGAGAGCATCCCCGCCAAGGCTGTGGCGGTGGGGGACCGGCTGCGGGTGCTCCCCGGAGAGACCATTCCGGTGGACGGGGTGGTGCGGGCCGGACAGACCTCCGTCAACCAGGCGGTGATGACCGGCGAGTCCCTCCCAGTGGACAAGGGGCCGGGAGACGAGGTATTCAGCGGCACCGTCAACCAGTTCGGCTCCTTTGAGATGGAGGCCGCCCGGGTGGGGGAGGACAGCTCCATCCAGCGGATGATCCGCCTGGTGCAGTCGGCGGATGCGGGCAAGGCGAAGATCGTGGGCCTGGCCGACCGCTGGGCCACCTGGATCGTGGTCGCCGCCCTCGCTTCCGCAGCCCTCACGTGGCTGCTCAGCGGTCAGGTGATCCGGGCGGTGACCATCCTGGTGGTGTTCTGCCCCTGCGCCCTGGTGCTGGCCACCCCCACCGCCATCATGGCGGCCATCGGCAACGCCACCCGCCACAGCTTCCTGGTGCGGGAGGGGGACGCCTTGGAGCGGCTGGCCCAGGTGGGCAAGGCGGCCTTCGACAAGACGGGCACCCTGACCCGCGGCGTGCCCGAGGTGACGGCGGTGCGCAGCCTGTCCCCCGGCGTGACGGAGGAACAGGTCTACGCCTGGCTGGCCCGGGCGGAGCTGGGCTCGGAGCATCCCCTGGGCAAAGCGGTGGTCAGGGGGTGGCAGGCCGCCGGAGGCGGGACGCCCGCCCCGGCGGAGGACTTCGAGGCCCTGCCCGGCCGGGGCCTCCGGGCGGTGCTGGACGGCCATACCGTCCTGGCAGGCAGCGAGGCCCTGCTGGAGGAGGCGGGCGCGGCCCTTCCCCCGGCGGCCAGAGCGGAGGCGGAGGGTTTTCTGGCCCAGGGGTGCACCCTCATCTATCTGGCGGTGGACGGAGCCCCCGCCGGCTTCTGCGCCCTGGCGGACACGGTGCGGGGAGAGGCGGCGGCCATGCTCCGGGCCCTGAGCGCGGAGGGGGTGTCCCCGGTGCTCCTCACCGGCGACAACGAGAACGCCGCCGCCCACATCGCCCGGACGCTGTCCATTCGGGAGTACCGGGCGGGGTGTCTGCCGGAGGACAAGCTCAACTGGATCGACCGTGCTCAGCAGGCGGGCGTCCGGATCTGCATGGTGGGCGACGGCATCAACGACGCCCCCGCCCTGAAAAGGGCCTTTGTAGGCATCGCCATGGGGGGCGTGGGCAGTGATATCGCCGTGGACGCCGCCGACATCGTTCTGGTGAACGACCGGGTGGAGGAGCTGCCCCACCTGCTGGCCCTGTCTCGGCGGATGATGACCACCATCCGCCTCAACCTGGCCTTCTCTATGGCCCTCAACCTAGTGGCCATCGTGCTGGCCATGACCGGCGTCCTCAACCCCGTGGTGGGGGCCCTGGTTCACAACGCCGGCTCCGTGCTGGTGATCCTCAACTCCGCCCTGCTGCTGAAATGGAGGAGAAAGAGCTGACGCCGCGGGGAGCATGGAGCATATGGAAAAACAGAGCCGCCGCCCCG
>NZ_CAXSQB010000011.1:89484-90771 GCF_964239415.1 Clostridium sp. ATCC BAA-442
GACTGGGGCGCCGGCTCTGTGCTGCTATCCGACGGTGCCCTGTATGGCGCTCTCGGCCAGGGCCAGATCATCCTTGTGCACATATACCGTGTACTCGAAGGGGGCTGCGCCGTCCCCCAGATGGAGGGCTGGGCCGGAGGTTCCATAGCCGGAGAAGCCGCCCACCGGGCGGCGGTCCTGGGTGATGACAAACTCCACCCCCGCGCCCTGGAGGGCGGCGCGGAGCTGTCCGACCTCCTGGGCGTTGAAGGTACTGTAAAGCTTGCGGCGGGCGAAGAGGGGGATGCTGGACATAATGGCACACTCCTTTCGGCAAAAAGAGACCGCTTCCAACGGCCGCCCACGGGCATTTTTCAGTTGAGGGTGCCCTGAAGGGCGGCCTGGGCCAGCTCAAAGTCGTCCTCATGGACATAAATAATGTATTCAACGGAGGGGGGGACCAACTGCAGGCCGATGCCGAAAAAGGAACCGTTCTGGCGGTCCTGCCGAATGATGAATTCCACCCCGGCGTCCTGGAGGGCGGCGCGGAGCTGCCCGACCTCCTGGGCGTTGAAGGTGCTGCAGAGCCTGCGGCGGGCAAAGAAGGGGATGCTGGACATGACGGCACGCTCCTTTCCACAGAAAAGGCCTTGTTTCCAACCGCCGCCCGCAGGGCGGCCCCCCAACCGCGAGCCCAACAACGGGGGTCGCGGTTGGAGGCGAAGAACCGCCCGGCCCGGCTAAGAGGTTTCGCCATCCCGGCGGAACCTCGTGCCAAAAGGGCGGTTCTGAGCCCGTGGCGGGGGCGGGTGCGAATCGAACACACCAGGACGGGAGCGCCGTCCCCGTCGGTTTTGAAGACCGGGGGGCCCACCAGCGGCCCTTCCGCCCCCATATCCACTCCCATCATAGCTGGTTTTCCACCGTGGGTCAAGCAGATGTGGAAAAAATCCGGCCCTCTCCCTGCCGGCGGGTGACGCCGGAGGCGTCCCAGTGCTCTAGCAGGAGCAGGGCGCACCGGCGGGAACAGCCCAGGGCATCCCTGGCCTGGGCCAGGGAGAAGGGGGCGGGGCCGAAGTACCCGCGCAGCCGGGCCTCCGCCACCCGGACGACCCCGGCGTGGAGCAGATGGCCGGGGGAGAGCTCCAGCAGGACGCCCCGCTCCTTCAGGCGGCGGCAGGCCCGGCGCGCCTCCCTGATCCGCCCGGCAAAGCGGGGCTCCACCCGCTCCCAGGAGGGCGGCTCCAGGCCGTACCCCAGATAGAGGGCCTCCAGCTCCCCCTCCGCCTCCGCCGACGGGGCGGGGGC
>NZ_CAXSQB010000012.1:0-2293 GCF_964239415.1 Clostridium sp. ATCC BAA-442
GGCCTTTTTTGCCTGCCCTGTTTTCCAATGAGGATTTTTTCATTCAGAGGCTTGACTTTTTATTTGCAGACTTTTGAGGGACAACGCCCCCTCTGGAAATAATGTATAGCAATTTTAATACCAACTGTTACTCAATGTGTCCTCTGCTTGGTGCTGGAAGTATGTCACAGGGGATTATAGCACAAAAAACAATATATTTTTAGATGCATAATACGGCTGATATAATCTAACGGATTCTGAGATTTTTACAGAAAATAAAGGCCTGGATGAATTACTGCAGAGTTGGAAATATTCACCGCAAAGACATTCCGTTATGAGACTGCAAAGCCCAGAGACTATGTTGTGGGAGCCATGGTGGACGAAGCGATAAATTGTTGGCCTTTCTCTCGAGTGCATGCGCATAAATGGGGGGGGGCCATAGTCATCGGGAAGACCCGAAAACCAGTCGGTGGCGTGCGAGCTACGTTACTTTCGAGCGATGCCGCGATATGCCCGGCATCTGGAAATACCGCGGGCATTGCTTTCGGGGTGAGACGGTGGAGCGTGGCCAGGATCCGGTCTGCTGCTGAAAGATTTGTACTTTGAAATATGGGGGGCCAGAGTTTTGCCGGCCGCCTGTTTTATGGAGTAAAGGTAACGTGAAGCGGCTGCCGGAACTGGACAGGCTGGTGCAGTCCGCTTACGGGGATAAGGTCATGGGACGCGTCCCGGAAAACCTGTGTGTCCAGCTCTTGAATGGCTATGAAGTAGAGCGAGCCGCAAAGCAGGAGCGGCGTAAGGTACTTTGCGAACTGCTGTCTGCCAGGCGGGAAAAAGAACAGTCCGTAGACGAGTGGCTGAACATGATGCAGGATTATGCTCAGCTGGAAGAAGTGGATCGCCCCACACTGGTTCGGCTCATTCAGACGCAAGGTAAAATCAGCGTTCAAGGCTAAATTTGCCAAAGGACAAAGGATTTTCGCCTATGCGCCCATTGGCTGCCGCAAGGACCCGGAGGGAAAAGCCTGCGCCTGGACCATAGCCCAGGTCAAAAGCATTTTGAAGGATGAAACCTACATCGAAAATTCGGTCCATTACCGGGAAACAAATATCTCCTATAAAAATAAGAAGCGTATCCGCAAGGACCCCAGCGAGTGGGTACGTGTCGAGGGGACTCATGAGGCGATCATTTCGAAAGATGTTTTTGACCGTGTGCAGGAACAGATCGCCACACACCGCCGTTCTATGAAGAACCAGACAACACAAATTTTCTCCAGGCTTCTCAAATGCGCCGGTTGTGGCTGGTCTATGCGTTTCAGGACAAAACGCCAGATCAAGAAACCATACAGGCATTACGATTGCAGCCGCTATGGACAACTCGGCAATCAGTGTTCCGCACATTATGTCCGCTATGATGTTCTTTAGCTCTATGTTCTCTCCCGTTTGCAGTTCTGGATTAAGGCGGTCCATCAGAATGAGAAAGCCATAGCCGCCCGCCTTTTGAAGCCCTCCAACAGTGGACAGGAGGCAAAGCACAGACGGGCGGCGGCGGAGAAAAAGCGGGCGGAAAAACGTCTTGCCGAGCTGGACAGCCTGATAGCCCGGATATATGAGTACAGGACCGCGGAGGTCATGACCGCCCGGAACTTCTCTATGCTCTCCCAAAAGTACCAGCAGGAGCAGGAGGCGCTGGAGACTAAAATCCTGGCCTTGAATACACAGCTTGAAGCCGCACGGGAACAGACGGAAAACATTGAAAAATGGCTTGCTTTGGTAAAGCAATATGCCGACCTGTCTGAGCTGACCGCAGAAGTATGATTACCTTGATTGAAAAATCCTTATCCATGAGGCGGTAAAGGACAGCGAGGGAAAACGGGTACAGAAAATCGAGATTTTCTATCGCTTCATTGGCAACATCGACCAAGCCGTTGACACCATCTTTTTAACTGCGTGAAACGGACCAGAGTTTACCGGACAGTGAAAAAATAATTCGACTGAGTGAGATCTTCGGAGTAACAACGGATTATTTGTTCAAAGGCAAAGAGTCAGACCCTATGGACATCTATGTCCAGCATACTTCAAAAGGCGGGGGCGGATATGTCTGCGAAGGTGACGGAGCGCTTGGAAGGGGTACGCCGCATGAGCACCGCCAGCGGCCCTTCTGCTGGCGGCCGCCGCGGTTATTGCTGGACGCATTTGCTGCTCAAGTGTTGACCGGCGGACGGCCTGCACTAAGGCAAACAGCAGGCGGAGCAAAGAGGGGGGGGGGGGGGGGGGGGGGGGGGGGGGGGGGGGGGGGGGGGGGGGGGGGGGG
>NZ_CAXSQB010000012.1:2303-7067 GCF_964239415.1 Clostridium sp. ATCC BAA-442
GGGCAATGCCCCGCGCCTCTTTTATCGGGATTTGGGTTTGGGTTTGAAGATCAGGGCCACCAGCCAGCCGAAGAAGATGGCGGCGGCGATGCCGCCCGCCGCGGCGGTGACGCCGCCGGTGAGGGCGCCCAGTATGCCCATCTCATCCACGGCCTTGGCGGCCCCCTTGGCCAGCAGATAGCCAAAGCCGGTCAGGGGGACGGTAGCCCCCGCTCCGCCGAACTCCACCACGTACTTGTAGAGCCCCAGCCCGCCCAGCACCACGCCGGACACCACATAGAGCACCAGAATACGGGCCGGAGTGAGCTTGGTCTTGTCAATGAGCAGCTGCCCGATCAGGCAGAGCACCCCGCCGCAGAGGAAGGCGCGGGCGTATTCCCAAAAGACTTCCATGATTTTCCCTCACTGTTCCGTTGAGATGGCCACCGCGTGGCAGATGGACGGAATGCTCTCCCCCTGGAGCGTGGAGGTGGGGGAGAGCAGGGCGCCGGTGCCGCAGAAGAGCAGGCGCCTCCAGCGGCCCTGCTTCATACCGTTGAGCAGAAAGCCGGTGAGCACCGCGGCGGAGCAGCCGCAGCCCGAGCCGCCGCAGTGGACGTCCTGGGTCTGGGCGTCGTAGATGAGCACGCCGCAGTCCTCCAGATTTTTGAATTCAATGCCGTCCCGGTGGAAGAGATCCAGCAGAATCTCCTTGCCCAGGCTGCCCAGATCGCCGGTGACAATCAGATCATAGTCCGAGGGCCTGCGGCCTGTGTCCCGAAAATGGGCCTGAATGGTATCATAGGCGGCGGGGGCCATGGCGGCTCCCATATTGTTGGCGTCCTGGATGCCCTTGTCCACAATCTTGCCTGTGGTCACATGGGTGATATAGGGGCCCGGCCCCTCCCGGGAGAGGATGACGCAGCCCGCCCCCGTCACCGTCCACTGGGCGGTGGGGGTGCGCTGGCCGCCGTACTCCAGGGGCGTGCGGTACTGCCGCTCGGCGGAGCAGAAATGGGAGGAGGTCATGGCGGCGGCGTGGGCGGCGAAACCGCCGTCCACCAGCAGGGCGGCCAGAGACAGGCTCTCCGCCATGGTGGAGCAGGCGCCGTACAGCCCGAAGAAGGGGACGTCCTGCCCCCGGACGGCGAAGCCAGAGCCAATGCACTGGTTGAGCAGGTCGCCGGCCAGAATATAGTCCAGGGCGGAGGCGCTCAGCCCCGCCTTGTCCAGCGCGGAGGAGAGGGCCAGCTTCTGCATGGCGGTCTCCGCCTTCTCCCAGGTCTTTTCCCCAAAAGAATCGTCCTGATTGATCTGGTCGAAGCTGTCGGCCAGCGGGCCCTCCCCTTCTTTTTTCCCCACCACATTGGCGTGGCCCGCGACGGAGGGCGGGTGGGCAAGGGCGACCGTCTGCCGGCCCAGCTTTTTTGTGGTCATAGCGCCAACCTTCTTTCCTTCAGATAATGCTATTTTGAACGAAAAGCCGGGAAAATATGAGGCTGGATTTTGTGGCGGGACATGCTGGTCAAAAAGAGGGCTTTGCGGTATAATAAACAGCAGAAACCGGATTCATTGAAATGGAGGCATATCATGGTCGAGGAAGCCAAGCGTACTCTGGCCTATCTCTGTCCCGCCTGCCGCCAGAGCGTGGCGGTGGAGCGCAGCGTATTCCAGCTGGCGGCGTCCGCCAACGAACTGCCCTGCCCCTGCGGCAAATCCTCCCTCCGGGTGGAGCTGATGGGCGACCGGGTGAAGCTCACCGTCCCCTGCCTGTTCTGCGGCAAGGATCACACCGTCACCTGCTCCTCCCACGCCTTTCTCCACGAGAAGGTACTGGCCTTCTCCTGCGCCGCCTCGGGGCTGGACTGCTGCTACGTGGGGGAGGAGGGGCCGGTGTTTGCCGCCCTCCAGCGCCTGGAGGAAGCGGTGGACAAGCTGGAGGCCGCTTCGGGGGAGAAGGGGGCCTTCCTGGACGAGCTGGTGATGCAGGAGGTGCTCTCCGAGCTCAAGGAGATCGCCCAGCGGGACGGCATCTCCTGCACCTGCGGCTCCCACCGCTGGAAGCTCCAGGTCAATTTCAGCTCCATCGACCTGTTCTGCGCCGACTGCGGCGGGGCCATGCGCATTCCGGCGGCCACCGCCAGCGACATCGACGACATCTGCTGTAAAAACAAGCTGGTCATCCACGGCCAGGACTGAGGAGGCGGAAGCATGGTGGTATACGAGTGCGAGTACATGGTGGACTCCAGGGACATCGACCCCTGGTACCACTGCCGCCCCTCCGGGCTGATGGGGATGCTCCAGGAGGCCGCCACCCAGGCGGCCTGTGCCCTTCACGTCTCCCGGGACGAGATGCTGGAGCGGTACAACAGCTTCTGGATGCTGGCCCGGCTGTGGTACCGGCTGGATGTCCCTCTGAGCTGGGGGGACACGGTACACATCCGCACCTGGCACCGGGGCGGGAGGGGAGCCTCCACCTACCGGGACTTCGACCTGTTTGTGAATGGACAGCCGGTGGGGGAGGCGGTGTCCACCTGGGTGCTGGCCGACGCCGCCACCCACAGGCTGGCCCGCATGAGCCGGATCACGGAGTTCCAGGATACCGACGGCGGCCCTCTCTGCAAGGAGCGCACCCTGTCCCGGGTCCGCCTGCCCGAAACTATGGAGCACGCGGACAGCCGCGCCATGCACTACAGTGATACCGACGTCAACGGCCACGTCAACAATGTCCGTTATGTGGACTTCCTCTGCGACGCCCTCCACATGGAGCGCCTGGGCCCCAGCCGCTTCGTCTCCTCCCTCCAGGTAGGCTACCTGGCCGAGTGCGTGGCGGGGGAGACCATCGAGCTCTACACCGGCCAGGCCGGCGGCCTGTGGTACGTCCACGGGGCGGATCAGGCGGGCAAGAGCCGGTTTGACGGCGCGGTGGAGCTGGCGGAGCTCACCCCTTGACAGCGGCGGAGCCATCGAGTAAAATAGAAAAAATTTAACCTCTGAGAGAGCAAAAAGATAAAAGGAGATGCACCATGGTCAACACTGACGAGCGCCAGAAGTTCACCCGGCAGGGCCTCACCTTCGACGACGTGCTGCTCATCCCCGCCGAGAGCGACGTCCTGCCCGCAGACATCGATCTGCATACCCAGCTCACCCGCAGGATCAGGCTTAACATCCCCCTGATGAGCGCCGCCATGGATACCGTCACCGAGTACCGCATGGCCATCGCCATCGCCCGTGAGGGCGGCATCGGCATCATTCATAAAAATATGTCCATCGGCGCCCAGGCCGAGCAGGTGGACATGGTCAAGCGCAGCGAGAACGGCGTCATCACCAACCCCTTCTGGCTGGCCCCCGGCCATACGCTGGCGGAGGCCGACGAGCTCATGGCCAAGTACCGCATCTCCGGCGTGCCCATCTGCAAGGACGGCAAGCTCATCGGTATTATCACCAACCGCGACATGAAGTTTGAGACCGACATGAGCCAGTTGGTGGACAACGTGATGACCAGGGACAACCTGGTCACCGCCAGGGAGGGCGTCACGCTGGAGGAGGCCAAGGAGATCCTGCGCCGCCACAAGATCGAGAAGCTGCCCATCGTGGACGATGAGAACCACCTCAAGGGCCTCATCACCATCAAGGACATCGAGAAGGCCACCGTATACCCCAACTCCGCCCGCGACGAGAAGGGCCGCCTGCTGGTGGGCGCCGCCATCGGCGCCACCCCCGACGTGCTGGACCGGGTCCACGCGCTGGTGGAGGCCGGCGTGGACGTGCTCTGCCTGGACTCCGCCCACGGCCACTCCAACAACATTCTGGAGTGCGTCCGCCGCATCAAGGCCCTCTACCCCGACGTGCAGCTCATCGCCGGCAACGTGGCCACCGCGGAGGGCACCCGCGCCCTCATTGAGGCGGGCGCCGACTGCGTGAAGATCGGCATCGGCCCCGGCTCCATCTGCACCACCCGCGTGGTGGCCGGCATCGGCGTGCCCCAGATCACCGCCGTCTATGACGCCGCCTGCGTGGCCGCCGAGTACGGCGTGCCCATCATCGCCGACGGCGGCGTGAAGTACTCCGGCGATCTGGCCAAGGCCCTGGCCGCCGGCGCCAACGTGGTCATGCTGGGCTCCCTGCTGGCGGGCTGCGAGGAGTCCCCCGGCGACACCGAGGTGTACCAGGGCCGCCAGTTCAAGGTCTACCGCGGCATGGGCTCCCTGGGCGCCATGGCCTGCGGCTCCAAGGACCGCTACTTCCAGCAGAACAACAAGAAGCTGGTGCCCGAGGGCGTAGAGGGCCGCGTGCCCTACAAGGGCCCCACCGGCGACACCATCTACCAGCTCATGGGCGGCCTGCGGGCCGGTATGGGCTACACCGGCTGCCACAACGTGGAGGAGCTGCACACCAAGGCCCAGTTCATGCAGATCACCTCCGCCGGACTCAAGGAGTCCCACCCCCACGACATCTATATCACCAAGGAAGCGCCCAACTACACCCTCAATCCCCAGTAAGCGGTGGAGCGCATCACGGTACCCGGCCCGGACGGCGGATTTTCCGTGCCCGCCGGGCTGGAACAAGAGGCAGCGGAGCGGCTGGGCCGCTACGAGGACGCCCATGGGCGCCTGCTGGCCCGCCAGGAGGAGCTGGCCGGGCGGATGGAGGCCCTCAAGGCCCAGGGAAAGCAGAAGACCGCCCAGTTCCGGGAGCTGTTCGCCGAGAAGCTCACCATTCAGAATACCCTGACGCTGTGGGAGACCTACGGTATTCACTGAAAAGGCCCAAAAGACGGGGGGG
>NZ_CAXSQB010000012.1:7077-15208 GCF_964239415.1 Clostridium sp. ATCC BAA-442
CCCCCCCCCCCCCCCCCCCCCCCCGTCTCGCGCGCATGGAGACTAGCGGGGGACATAGACCAGCTCGGTCATGCCGTTGTGGACGGCGGTATGGAGCAGATGGAGCTTCCGCTCCTCCGCCAGCACCCCGAACAGCGAAACGCCGCTCCCCTTTGAAAACTAGTTCCGCCTAGCCGACCTTACGGCCATGACAAGCTGTACAGCCCCATACAGGCCGCAGAGCAGGAGAATTGTGTCCTCATAGGCGTGAAAAAAGATCGATTTAATCCCAGTCAGCCCCCAAAGAGTCAGAAGAGCAAGGAGAAGCCTGTTCTTGTACCGGTAACCCGCACAGACCGTGATGCTCAGACTGACAATGGGACAGGGCATAATATGTGTCACCATTTGCGGAAAGGCGTTTCCCAGAAGGAGGGAGACGAGGGGGTAAAGCAGCCAGAGCAGCAGAAGCAGGGCCTGCACGGCGGTGGGTTTTTGGAGCGTATCCGCTCCGTTGTGCCTGCTCTCATACAGGAACAGAATGCCGAAGAGCAGATAGAGCGGAAGCACAAAATACTTCTGGATAGGTTCTGATCCATAACGGGCGAAAAAAGCGAGACCGATCCACAAGTTTGCGATTCCGAGGGCAAACTTTGCCGCCCATGGTGCCTTTTGGGTGTAGGACAGCGCGAACATAACCAGGAGAACGAGCAAGAGGACGATTTGCAGGCCCCATGTATCCATATTATAGGCCCCGATTACCTTCCAGAAGATCTGTGCGTCCAATTTGCCTCACCTCCAAATTGCGATATTGTTTATTGTAGCATATCGGAGGGACGTGCTCAACGGGGAAGTCCCCGCTGTCCAAGATTGCGCGGCGGGGCGGGATATGATATAATTTAATATCTGACCAAAGAATGGGGGGAGAGACATACTCAAGCTGCTGCTGGGCCGGGCGGGGACGGGAAAGACCCGCGCCTTGCTGGAGGCCATGGCCGCCGGGGACGGGCGGCCCCAGATTCTGATCGTCCCCGAGCAGCACTCCCACAGCATGGAGCGCCAGCTCTGCGCCATCGGAGGCAGCCGGGTGTCCCTCTTCGCCGAGGTGCTCTCCTTCACCCGGCTGGCCAACCGGGTGTTCTCCGTGTACGGCGGTTTAGCCGCCCCGGCGCTGGACGGGGGCGGCCGCCTGCTGCTGCTGTGCGCCGCCCTCAGGTCGGTGGCCCCGGAGCTGCGGGTGTACCAGCGCCCCTCCCGCAAGCCCGCCTTTCTCTCCGGCCTGCTGGCCACGGTGGACGAGCTCAAGACCTGCCGCATCACCCCGGAGCAGCTCTGGACCGCGGGGGAGGAGAGCGGCGGCGGGGAGGGGGACAAGCTGCGGGACCTCTCTCTCATCTACGGCGCCTACGAGGCCATGACCGCCCGCCAGGGGGCCGACCCCCGGGACCGGCTGACCCGGCTGGCGGAGGCGCTCACCCGGGAGGACTGGGCGGCGGGGAAGGACTTCTACCTGGACGCCTTCACCGACTTCACCCCCCAGGAGCGGGCGGTGCTCTCCACCCTGCTGGGGAAGGCCAATTCCGTCACCGTGGCCCTCACCTGCGACAAGCTGGAGGAGGACGAGGGGGGCGCGGGGATTTTCTCCCCCGCCCGCCGCACCGCCCGCCAGCTCCTCCGGCTGGCCCAGGAGCGGGGCGTTTCCCGGGAAATTGAGGTGCGTTCCGGCGGGGCCGGACCCAAGACGGCGGCCCTGGCCCACCTGGAGGGCCAGCTCTTCGCCCCCCGGCCCGACCCCTGGGCGGGCGAGGCGGAGGAGCTCACCATGCTGAAGGCCAACAGCCCCTACTCCGAGGTGGAGTGGACGGCGGCGGAGATTTTGCGCCTGGTGCGGGAGGAGGGCTACCGCTTCCGGGACATTGCCGTGTGCGCCCGCAGCCTGGAGGGCTGCGGCTCCCTCGTCGAGACCATCTTCGCCCGGTACGGGGTGCCCGTGTTCCTCAGCCGGATGAGCGACATTCTGCAAAAGCCCATTCTGGCCCTCATCACCTCCGCCCTGGAGGCCGCGTCGGGGGGCTACCGCTATGACGACGTGTTCCGCTATCTGAAAACCGGGCTCACCGGCCTGTCGGCGGAGGACGTGGATCTGCTGGAGAACTACGTGCTCAAGTGGAGCCTGGAGGGGAGCGCCTGGACGGGGGCGCGGGACTGGGCGAACCACCCCAGAGGGTACGGCCTGCCCTTCTCCGAGGGGGACCGGGCCCTGCTGGCCCGGCTCAACACGCTGCGGCGTCAGGTAGCCCAGACCCTGGAGGGCCTGCGGAAGAACCCGGACAAGACGGGCCGGGGGCAGGCGGCCGCCCTCTACGCCTTTCTGGAGGCGGCGGGGGTGCCGGAGCGGCTGGCCCAGCGCACCGAGGAGCTGAACCGCCGGGGGCAGGCCGCGCTGGCGGAGGAGTATGCCCAGCTCTGGGAGATCCTCTGCGGCGGCCTGGAGCAGTGCGCCCAGATTCTGGGGGACGCCCCCATGGAGCTGGACGAGTTCTCCAAGCTCTTTGCCCTGGTGCTCTCCCAGTACGACGTGGGCTCCATCCCCGTGTCCCTGGACCGGGTGAATGTGGGCGACATGCCCCGCCTGGCCCACCGGGCCTGCCCGGTGGTGTTCCTGCTGGGGGCGGACGACGGGGCCATCCCCGCCGCCGCGCCGTCGCCGGGCCTGCTCAACGACGACGACCGGAGCCTGCTGGCCTCCTACGGGCTGGAGCTGGCCCCCCGGCTGTCCGACAAGCTGTACCGGGAGATGACCATCGTCTACGAGACCTGCGCCCTGCCCCAGCGGCGCTTCTATTTGAGCTGGGCGGCGGCCGGGCCGGACGGGGAGGAGCGGCGGCCCTCCTTCCTCCAGTCCAAGCTGAATTTCCTGTTCCCCCAGGCCCGGCGGGTGGAGGAGGGGCGGCTGGACGGCTCCTTCCGGCTGGCGGCCCCCCGGCCCGCCCTGGAGCTGGCGGGGCGGTTCCCCCAGGCCGGGGCGGCCCTGCGCGCCCTGCCGGAATACGCCCCCCTGGTGGAGCGGATGGAGCGGGCCGCCCGCATGGAGCGGGGGCGGCTCACCCGCCCGGCGGTGGACGCCCTCTATGGGAGGCGGGTGCCCATGTCCGCCTCCCGGATGGACAAGTACAAGTCCTGCCACTTCTCCTACTTTATGCAGTACGGCCTGAAAGCCGAGCCCCGGCGGGCCGCCGGGTTCCAGGCCCCGGAGTACGGCACCTTCGTCCACTATGTGCTGGAGCACGTGCTGCGGGCCTGCCGGGAGCGGGGTGGCGTGAAGGAGGTTCCGGCGGAGGAGCTGCGCACCCTGGCCCAGGCGGCGGTGGAGCGGTACGTCAGCCAGGAGCTGGGCGGGATGGAGCACGAGACCGCCCGCTTCCGCTACCTGTTCCGGCGGCTGCTCAAATCGGTGTACGCCGTGGTGGACAACGTGGCGGAGGAGCTGCGCGCATCTCAGTTCCAGCCCATTTCCTTCGAGCTGGGCTTCGGCGCGGGGAAGGACCTGCCCCCGGTGGAGCTGAGTGTGGACGGCATGACGGTCAGCATCTCCGGCTTCGTGGACCGGGTGGACGGCTGGGAGCACGATGGGCGGCTCTATCTGCGGGTCGTGGACTACAAGACGGGGCGCAAAACCTTTGATCTGACGGATATCTGGAACGGCATGGGCCTTCAAATGTTGCTCTACCTGTTCACCCTGGAGCGAGAGGGGGAAGCGCTTTACAACCGGGAGATCATCCCGGTCGGCGTGCTCTACCTGCCCGCCCGGAACGCGGTGGTCGCGGGCAGCCGGGCCATGAGCGAGGCCGAGCGCCGGAGAAAGGTGGACGCCGAGCTGCGGCGGCGCGGCATTGTGCTGGACGAGCCGGAGGTGCTCGCCGCCATGGAGGAACCGGGGGAGGCGGGCATCCGCTTCCTGCCCGTGAAGGTGAACAAGGCCGGGGCCATCACCGGCGAGGCGCTGGTCTCCGCCGAGCGGCTGGGTAAGCTGGCCCGGCACACCGGGCGGATTCTGGAGGAGATTGGCCGGGAGCTGGCCGCCGGCAACATCGCCGCCGACCCCTTCTGGCGGGGGCCGGATCACAATGCCTGCCAGTGGTGCGAGTACGCCGCCGCCTGTCACTTCGAGGAGGGTCGGGGCGGCGACCGACGGCGCTTCCTGCCTGCCGTCAGGGGCGAGGAATTCTGGCAGGCGGTTGCGAAAGAGCAAGTATGAGTTGGGAGCCCAGATACAGCCCGGAGCGGAACTGTTCGTCGCTCTCGATGGCGGAGAGCTTGCACAGCTCCGACCAGAAGTCGTCCAGGAACGCGGCGGAGGAGCCCTTTCCAAGGCGGGTCATGTAAGTATCGACAACGGCAAGCTACTTGCGGTATTCTGGAGAAGTCTCATGGATCATCAACTGCTGTAATTCTAAGAGATCAAACGTGATAGAACCTCCTTTTGTTGAGAATAACTCTATACTCGTTGTAGTGAGAATAACTCCACATGTCAAGAGAGGAGCGGAAAATGGCCACTTTTGAGGAGCGGCTTACAAAGCTGCGTACGAAAGCAGGGGTGTCACAACAGGCGATCGGGGATGCCTTGAACGTGTCCCGCTGGGCAGTTCACAATTATGAGGCGGGGAAAAACCGGCCGGATTTTGATGGCCTGATCGCCCTGGCCGACTATTTCGACGTCTCCCTGGATTATCTGGTCGGACGCTCCGACCGCCGGGAGCGCAACCCGTAGGGGCGGGTCCCCTGCTGGATGTACCCCTGGAGATGGGGGCTGACTCCAGGCACACAATAGTAAAAAGCAAAGAAATGAAAAGAGAGGAATATCTGCGCATGATCAATTTTGGAGCGCTCTTGAGCAACACCAGCAACTTTCTGTATACCTATATTCTCATCGCCCTGCTGATTTTTGCGGGGCTCTACTTCACCGTGCGCACCCGCGGGGTGCAGTTCCGGCTGTTCCCCGAGGCCCTGCGGGTGCTGGGGGAGAAGAAAAAGGACGGCAAGGACATCTCCTCCTTCCAGGCCCTGATGATCTCCACCGCCTCCCGGGTGGGCACGGGCAACATCGCCGGGGTGGCCAACGCCATCATCGCGGCCACGGTCATCGGCGGCTACGGCGCGGTGTTCTGGATGTGGCTGCTGGCCCTCATCGGCGCGGCCTCCGCCTTCATTGAGAGCACCCTGGCCCAGTGCTACAAGGAGAAGCACGGGGACAACTGGGTGGGCGGCCCGGCCTACTACATCCAGAAGGCCCTGGGCAGCCGGTTCTTCGGCGTGGTGTTCGCGGTGCTGCTCATCGCCTGCTTCGCCTACGGCTTCAACGCCCTCCAGGCCTACAACGCCGGCTCCGCCCTCCAGTACTATCTGCCCGGCTACTCCGAGAGCGTCTGGCCCGCGGTGGTGGGGGCGGCGCTGGCCCTGCTTACCGGCCTGTGCATCTTCGGCGGCGTACGCCGCATCAGCGCCATCACCTCCGGCATCGTCCCGGTCATGGCGGCCATCTATATCGCCCTGGGCCTCTTCATCACCGTCAAGAACATCGGCCAGGTGCCCTATATGCTCTCCATGATCGTCTCCCAGGCCTTTGATCCAAAGGCCATGTTCGCGGGCATCGGCGCGTCCTGTATCATGCAGGGCATCAAGCGTGGCCTCTACTCCAATGAGGCGGGCATGGGCTCCGCCCCCAACGCGGCGGCGGCCGCCGACGTGTCCCACCCGGTGAAGCAGGGGCTGGTGCAGATGCTCTCCGTGTTCATCGACACCATTCTCATCTGCTCCACCACCGCCTTCATGCTGCTCCTCTCCGGCGTGCCCATCGACGCCTACTCCGAGGGCATGAACTTTGTCCAGGCGGCGGTGCACAGCCAGGTGGGCCCCTTCGGCCCCCTGTTCATCACCGTCTCCATCTTCCTGTTCGCCTTCAGCTCCCTGGTGGGCAACTACTACTACACCGAGTCCAACTTCCGTTTCATCCGGGACTCCAAGACCGGGCTGCTGGTGTTCCGGCTGACCTGTGTGGCCGCCATTTTCATTGGCGCGCAGATGAGCTTCTCCATGGTGTGGGATCTGGCCGATGTGCTGATGGGCCTGATGGCCCTGGTCAACCTGGTGGCCATCCTGCTGCTGGGCGGAAAGGCCATCCGGGTGCTCAGGGACTACCAGAAGCAGCGCAGGGCGGGGAAGAACCCCGTCTACCGCTACGACGAGGTGGGCGTGGGCAGCCCGGAGATCTGGAACGAAGCCCACGCCAAAAAGTGGGAGGACTGAACCGAACCCATCCCCGCTGAGCGGAAAGGAGCGCCCTATGGCCTTTTCCCTGACAAGTGAACAGCAGGCTGCGGTGGACAACCGGGGCGGCGGGCTGCTGGTGTCCGCCGCCGCCGGCTCCGGCAAGACCCGGGTACTGGTGGAGCGGCTCCTGGCCCGGGTGGAGGGGGAGGGGCTGGACATCGACCGCTTCCTGGTCATCACCTACACCAAGGCCGCCGCCGCCGAGCTGCGGGGCCGCATCGTGGAGGAGCTGTCCGCCCGGCTGGCGGAGCGCCCCACCGACGCCCACCTGCGGCGGCAGGCCACCCTGGTCTATAAGGCCCAGATCTCCACCGTCCACGCCTTCTGCGCCCAGCTTTTGCGGGAGTGCGGCCACCTGCTGGAGCTGGATCCGGACTTCCGCCTGTGCGACGAGGGGGAGGCGGGCATCCTCATGCTCCGCGCCCTCAACGATGTGCTGGACCGGCGCTATGAGGACATCGCCGAGGGGAGTGATTTCGCCCGGCTGGTGGACACCATGTCCGCCGGGCGGGACGACAGCCGGCTCATGCAGATCGTGCTGGACATCCGGGGGCGGGTGCAGGCCCACCCCAATCCCGCCGCCTGGCTGGACGGGCAGGAGCGGGCCTTTGCCCTGGAGGGGGTAGACGACCCGGGGGAGACCCCCTGGGGCCGCCTGCTGCTGGACGACGCGGGGCGGCAGGGGGCCTACTGGCGGGACAAGATCGCCCGGGCCCTGGAGCTGTGCCCCTGCGACGCCAATCTGGACGCCAATTACGCCCCCAGCCTCTCCGCCACCCTGGCGGCCCTGGACGCCTTTGTGGAGGGGACGCGGCGGGGGTGGGACGCGGCCCGGGCCGCCCTGCCCATCCCCTTCCCGGCGGCGGGGCGCAAGAAGATTGTGGACTGCCCCGACGCGGCGGAGCAGGTGAAGGCCATCCGGAGCACCTGCAAAAAGCGGATGGAGAAACTGGGGGAGTGGTTCGAGGACTGCGGGGCGGATCTCCTGGAGGATCTCCGGGCGGTGCACCCGGCGGTGCGGGGGCTGTTCGCCCTGGTGAAGGACTTCGAGGGGGCCTACGCCGCCGAGAAGGCCCGCCGGGGCATGGTGGACTTCGCCGATCTGGAGCACATGGCGGTGCGCCTGCTGGTGGGGGAGGACGGCGCCCCCACCGAGCTGGCCCGCCAGTGGTCCGCCCGGTACGACGAGATCATGGTGGACGAGTACCAGGACACCAACGAGGTGCAGAACGCCATCTTCACCGCCCTGTCTCGGAACGGCACCAACCTCTTCCTGGTGGGGGACGTGAAGCAGTCCATCTACCGCTTCCGCCTGGCCGATCCCACCATCTTCCTGGGCAAGTACCGCGCTTTCGCCGACTACACCCAGGCGGCGGAGGGGGAGGAGCGGCGGCTCATCCTGTCACGGAACTTCCGCTCCCGGCCGGAGGTGCTGGAGGGGGCCAACTTTGTGTTCCGCAGCGTCATGTCCGCCGACTTCGGCGAGATGGACTACACCGCCGACGAGGCCCTCTATCCCGGCGCGCCCTTCCCGCCCGACGGCCGCTACGCCGTGGAGCTGGACGCGGTGGACGCCTCCGCCGAGGGGGAGGAGGAGAAGACCGCCCGGGATCTCATCGAGGCCCGCTTTGCGGCCAAGCGCATCCGGGCGCTGGTGGACGGGGGCTTTCCTGTCTCCGACGGCGAGGGCGGCGAGCGGCCCGTCCGCCCGGCAGACATCGTGATTTTACTCCGCTCCCCCAACACGGTGCTCCACCACTACGCCCGCGCCCTGGGGGAGCGGGACATCCCCTGGGAGGCGGAGGGCGGGGGCGAAGAAGTCGCC
>NZ_CAXSQB010000012.1:15218-25522 GCF_964239415.1 Clostridium sp. ATCC BAA-442
CTTCTTCGCCCCCACCGAGGTGAACGTGGCCCTCTCCCTGCTCCAAATCGTGGACAACCCCCGGCAGGACGTGCCCCTCATCTCCGTCCTCCGCTCCCCGGTGTACGGCTTCTCCGCCGACCGGCTGGCGGAGCTCCGGGCTGCCAGCCCCGATACCGACTTCTACGCCGCCCTGACCGCCGACGGCGGGGAGGACAGCCGGGCCTTTCTGACCGAGCTGGACGAGCTGCGCTTCGGCGCGGGGGAGCTGAGCAGCCACGAGCTGCTCTGGCAGCTCTACGACCGCACCAATCTGCTGGGGGTGTTCGGTGCCATGGAGCGGGGGGAGGAGCGGCAGTCCAACCTGCTCACCCTGGCGGAGCTGGCCCGCCGCTTCGAGGGGGCGGGCCACAAGGGCCTGTTCGGCTTTTTGTCCTACCTGACCCGGCTGCGGGAGAACGGGGCCAAGCTGGCCCTGCCCGCCCCCGGCCGGGAGGGGGGCGGCGTGCGCATCCTGAGCATCCACAAGTCGAAGGGGCTGGAGTTCCCCGTGGTGCTCCTCTGCGGGCTGGCGCGGAGGCTCAACCGGGAGGACATGAGCCGGCCCATCCTGTTCCACCCCAAGCTGGGGGTGGGTCCCAAGCGGCTGGACGTGGAGCGGGGGATGGAGTATCCCACCCTGGCCCGCCGGGCGGTGGCCCGGAAGCTGGAGCTGGAGATGATGGCCGAGGAGCTGCGGCTGCTCTATGTGGCCATGACCCGGGCCAAGGAGAAGCTGATTTTGTCGGTGGCCCTCACCGGCGGGGCGCGGGATCTGGAGAAGCTGGCCCCCGACGCGGCCTGTCCGGTGGAGCCCCAGGTGCTGGCCGGGTGCCAGAGCGTGGGGCAGTGGGTGCTGCTGCCCGCCCTGGCCCGGCCCGACGGGGAGGTCCTCCGCCGGGCCGCGGGGGTGCAGGTGCCCGTCCCGGCGGCGGACTTCGGTCCGGCCTGGGATATCCGCTTTGTGGACGGGGCGGAGTTCCAGGCGGAGCCGGAGGAGAGCGCCATTTCCCCATCCGGTCCCCCGGACGGCGAGATGATTTCCGCGGGGGCGGGGGAGGAGACCGCCGCCCTGGCGGCCCGGCTGGCCTGGCATTATCCCCACGGGGCGGAGGTGGAGCTGCCCTCCAAGCTCACCGCCACCCAGCTCAAGGGGCGGGCGCTGGACGAGGAGGTGGCCGAGGCGGCGGTCCGGCCCCCCCGGCCCATCCGCCTGGGGCGGCCCCGGTTCGCCGCCGAGGAGTTCGGCCTCACCCCGGCCCAGAAGGGCACCGCCCTCCACCTGGTCATGCAGTACATCGACTTCGAGCGGACGGAGCGCGTGGAGCAGGTGCGGGCCGAGATCGCCCGGCTGGTGGAGCGGGCCTTCCTCACCCCCCAGCAGGGGGAGGCGGTGGACCCGGCCAAAATCGCGGCCTTTTTCGCCTCTCCCCTGGGGCGGGAGCTGATGGCCTCCACCTCCCTGCGGAGGGAGTTCAAGTTCTCCATCCTGGTTCCGGCGGCGGACTACTACCCCCAGGCCGGGGCGGAGGAGCAGGTGCTCCTCCAGGGCGTGGTGGACTGCTGCTTTGAGACTCTGGAGGGCATCACCGTGGTGGACTTCAAGACCGACCGGGTGGACCGGCGCTCTGTAGCGGCCCGGGCGGAGGAGTACCGGCCCCAGCTCGCGGCCTACAGCCGGGCGCTGGAGGAGATCACCGGGAAGCCGGTGATCCGCCGGTGCCTGTGGTTTTTCGCCCTGGATCAGGCGGTGGATGTGTGAAGGGCCGCTGGCAACTTGAAAAATTTCTCGAAAAAACAGTTGCAATTCCGGTTTTCCTGTGCTATACTATCCTAGCGTTTATAAGGCGTGGAGGTTTGCTGCGCCGCCTCATCCAGAACGAGAAAGAGGTGAACACACCATGAAGGAAGGCATCCATCCCAACTACGAACAGACCACGATCAAGTGTGCTTGCGGTAATGTGATCGAAACCGGATCTACCAAGAAGGACATTCGCGTGGAAGTCTGCTCCAAGTGTCACCCCTTCTTCACCGGCAAGCAGAAGATGGTGGATACTGGCGGACGCGTCAGCCGCTTCAACAAGAAGTTCGGCCTGGACAAGAAGTAAGTTCGTATGTAAGAGCCCGTACCGGTTTCGGTACGGGCTCTTTTGCATCGGAAGGATACCAGCCGCCGGAGCGGCATAAGAATAAGGAGGGAGACGGCCATGCGCAAGTGCCTGCGCTGCGGGACAGAGATGGTGGAGGGCTGGAACGTCAAGGAGGATGGGCATAAACATGAAATTATCATCGACAATGGGGGAAGCTTCGTGCGCGGCGACGGACGGATGGGAATTCTGAAGGCCGCGGTCTGCCCCCAGTGCGGCGAGGTTTCGGTCTATGTGGACGATCCGGACACGGTGATCAACGGATGGAGGTAAGAGCGATGTTTAGCAGAATTGACCCCAAGGAGCTGGACCAGAACGTCTTTTCCATGATCGGCGAGCGGTGGATGCTGGTCACCGCCGGGACGGCGGAGCGGTGCAATACCATGACGGCCAGCTGGGGCGGCCTGGGCGTGCTGTGGGGGAAGCCGGTGGCCACGGTCTACATCCGCCCCCAGCGGTACACCCTGGAGTTCGTGGAGCGGGAGGACTGCTTCACCCTCTCCTTCTTCGGGGAGGAGTACCGGAAGGCCCTGGCCCTGTGCGGCTCCAAGAGCGGCCGGGACGTGGATAAGGTCAAGGAGTGCGGCTTCACGGTGGCCGGGGCGGCGTGCGGCGCGCCCTACTTTGAGGAGGCCGGGCTGGTGCTGGTGTGTAAAAAGGCGTACTGGCAGGACATGGACCCGACCCACTTCCTGGACGGAGAGCTGGACGGGAAGTGGTACCCCGAAAAGGATTACCACCGCATCTTCATCGGGGAGATTGTGGAAGTGCTGAAGAAAAACTGACGCCGGGGCTGCGGCCCGCGGCGCGGAGGACGGTATGACGGAAAACGAGACAAAGCAAGCGAAAAACCGGGCGGTGCTGGTGGGCCTGAACGCCCACTGCCTGTCGGCCGAGGAAAACGCCGACGACACCTCCATGGAGGAGCTGGCCGATCTGCTGGAGACTGCGGGGGGCGTGTGCGTGGGCACCGTGTTCCAGAACAAGGACGCCCCCGATCCCCGCACCTTCATCGGCGAGGGCAAGGCGGCTGAGGTGAAGGAGCTGGTGGGGGCCATGGGGGCGGACATGGTGGTGGTGGATAACCCCCTATCCCCCTCCCAGCAGCGGGTGCTGTCGGAGGAGCTGGGCGTCCAGGTGCTGGACCGGGCGGCCCTGATCCTGGATATCTTCGCCCAGCGGGCCCGCACCCGGGAGGGACGGCTCCAGGTGGAGCTGGCCCAGTACCAGTATCTGCTGCCCCGGCTGCTGGGCATGTGGACCCACCTGGAGCGCCAGGAGGGCGCCATCGGCACCCGCGGCCCCGGCGAGACCCAGTTGGAGACCGACCGGCGGCACATCCGCCGCAAGATCCAGAAGCTGCGGGAGGAGCTGGAGCAGGTGCGGCGGGTGCGGGCCACCCAGCGCACCCGCCGGGAGAAGAACGAGGTGCCGGTGGTGGCCATCGTGGGCTATACCAACGCGGGCAAGTCCACCCTGCTCAACCGGCTGACCGGGGCGGACATCCCCGCCAACAACCGGCTGTTCGACACCCTGGACACCACCACCCGGACGCTGGAGATCAGCGACACCTGCACCGTGCTGCTCAGCGACACCGTGGGCTTCATCCGCAAGCTGCCCCACCATCTGGTGGAGGCCTTTAAGGCCACGCTGGAGGAGCTGAGCTACGCCGACCTGCTCCTCCACGTCATCGACGCCTCCAATCCCCTGTGGCGGGAGCAGGCGGCGGTGGTGGAGCAGCTCATCGTGGAGCTGGGGGCGGAGCAGACCCCCCGCATCGACGTGTTCAACAAGTGCGACAGATTTACCGGCGACATCCTTCCCCACGGGGCGGACATCGTGTCCATCTCGGCCAAGACCGGCCAGGGGCTGGACGAGCTGCTGAAGAAAATCGGCGGCCGCCTGGACACCGGCGCCTGCCGGGTGGTGCTCCGCCTGCCCTACGACCAGGGCGGCGTGGTGGACATGCTCCACCGGCAGGCCAAGGTGGAGCGGGTGGACTACGGCGAGGCCATCGAGGTGGAGGCGGTGTGTACCCCCGTCCAGCTTGGCCGCCTGAAGGACTATATCGTGTCGGGCTGGACGCCCCCCAAGGAGCCCTGGGAGGACTGAGAGGCGCCGTAAACGGCGCGATACCCCCTCCGCGCTCCGAGGGGGTTCAATGCTTGCGATATAAGGAGGAACCGCCATGCAGTTACTGGAGACTGACCGCCTGCTCCTGCGCCCCTTCACCCTGGACGATGCGGAGGGGCTGTACGCCTACGCCAGCCACCCGGAGGTGGGCCCCCCGGCGGGGTGGCGCCCCCACCGGAGCGTGGAGGAGAGCCGACAGGTCATCGAGAACATCTTCGTCCCCTCGGATGCCCTGGCGGTGCTCCGCAAGTCCGACGGCCGCCTGATCGGTTCGGCGGGCTTTGTGGACCGGCACCGCACGGAGCTGGGGACGCCCAGCGAGGAGATCGGCTATTCCCTGGCCCGGGACTGCTGGGGCCAGGGGCTGATCCCCGAGGCGGTGAAGGAGATTATCCGCCACGCCTTCGCCGACCTGGGCTACCAGGCCCTGTGGGCGGCCTACTACGACGGCAACCGCAAGTCCAAGCGGGTCATGCAGAAGTGCGGCATGACCTACCGCCTCTCCCGTATTGAAGCGGTGGAGCAGCTGGGCGAGACCCGGCTGGCCCACTACTTTGCCGTCACCCGAAGGGAGTGGGAGCGGTGACCGAGTATTTTGTCCCCACCGGAGCGTCCGAGACCGAGCTGGTGGAGAAGCGCTCCCGCTTCCTCGGCCATGTCTGGCCGGTGGAGAGCGAGGAGGAGGCCAGGGCCCGCATCGAGGAGATCCGAAAAAAGCACTACGACGCCCGCCACCACTGCTGGTGCTACCGCATCCGGGAGGGGGGCGTGGAGCGCTACTCCGACGACGGGGAGCCTCAGGGCACGGCGGGCCAGCCCATGCTCAACGTCTTCCAGCGGGAGGGGGTCACCAACGTCTGCTGCGTGGTGACCCGCTACTTCGGCGGTATCCTGCTGGGGGCGGGGGGGCTGGTGCGGGCCTATACCCAGTCCGCCAAGGACGCCCTGGACGCGGCGGGCATCTCCGTGGTGCGCCGCTGGGTGGAGGTGGCCGTGCCCTGCCCCTACTCCTTCTTCGAGCGGCTCAAGCTGGAGCTGGAGGCCCACGGCGGGGTGCTGGGGGAGGTGGAGTACGCCGCCGACGTCACGGTGCACGCCCTGCTGCCCGAGGAGCGGGCGGAGGCATTCTCCGCCCGGCTCACCGAGCTGGCCGCCGGCGGAGTGGCCGCCCAGGTGTGCGGCGAGTCCTTCCAGGCGGTGCCCCGGACACAAGTATGAACAAATCATGAATCTTTTGCAAAAAAGAAGGATTTTTCCGAGGAAAGAAGTATATAGTTACAGAGACTGCTGAGAGGTAGGTGGTATCTGTGACCCTGCGCGAACAGACCGAGGCGCTGGAGCGGGAGATGCTCTCCCCCTTTGCATGCCTGTCGTCCCAATCCCGGGGGCGGCAGACGCCGCTGGAGCCCTGTCCCACCCGCACCTGCTTCCAGCGGGACATCGACCGGATCATCCACTCCAAGGCCTTCCGGCGGCTCAAGCACAAGACCCAGGTCTTTCTGGAGCCGGAGGGGGACCATTACCGCACCCGCATGACCCACACCATCGAGGTCAGCCGCATCGCCCGCACCATTGCCCGGGGCCTGCGGCTCAACGAGGATCTGGCGGAGGCGGCGGCCTACGGCCACGATCTGGGCCACACCCCCTTCGGCCACGCCGGGGAGCGGGTGCTCAATGAAATCCTGCCCGGCGGCTTCGCCCACAACGAGCAGTCCCTGCGGGTGGTGGACCGGCTGGAAAAGGAGGGGGAGGGCCTCAACCTGACCTATGAGGTGCGGCGGGGCATCCTCTGCCACACCGGCCCCGACCGGGCGGAGACCCTGGAAGGCCAGCTCCTCCGGCTGGCCGACAAGATCGCCTACATCAACCACGACATTGACGACGCCATCCGGGGCAGGATCATCTACCCCATGGACATACCCCTGTCCATCTCCCAGGTACTGGGCTTCACCCACTCGGAGCGGATCAACACCCTGACGGTGGACATCATCACCCAGAGCGCCGGGCGGGACGCAATTCTCCAGTCCCCCGCCTGCCGGGACGCCATGGGCGAACTGCGGGCGTTCATGTTCGAATTTGTCTACCGCAATCCGGTGGCCAAGGGGGAGGAGGGGAAGGCCCAGGAGCTGCTCCGCCGCCTGTTTGACTACTACCGGCGGGAGCCGGACAAGCTGCCACCGGAGTTTCAGGACATCAGGATGGAGGAGGGCGTGGAGCGGGCCGTCTGCGACTATATTGCGGGCATGACCGACGTCTACGCGGTGGAGTGCTTTAACGCGGCGTTCATTCCGAAATCCTGGAGCGTGAAGTAGGCGCGGACAGGCAGGCCGCGCGGGAGGGTATAAGCCTGGTATATTGTGGAAAACATAGTCGGAAGGAGGGCGCGGCGTGCCGATTCCCGAACAATTCATCGACGAGCTGGTGGCCCGGAGCGAGATCTCCGACGTGGTTTCCTCCTATGTCCACCTGACCCGGAAGGGAAACAACCTGTGGGGGCTGTGCCCCTTTCACAACGAAAAGACGCCCTCCTTCTCGGTTTCGCCGGATAAACAGATTTACCACTGCTTCGGCTGCGGCAAAGGGGGCGGGGTGATCTCCTTCATCATGGAGATCGAGAACCTGCCCTTTCCCGACGCGGTGCGCCTGCTGGCCCAGCGGGCGGGGCTGGAGGTGCCCGACGCAGGCACCGATGACGCCGGGCGCAAAAAGCGGGCCCGGGCCCTCGCGGCCAACCGGGACGCGGCCCGGTTTTACCACGACTACCTCAAGGGCCCCGGCGGTGCGCGGGTGCGGGACTATCTGGCCCAGCGGCAGGTTGCGCCGCGCACCGCCACCCGCTTCGGCCTGGGGGCGGCTCCGGAGCAGTGGGACGCGCTGACCAGGGCGCTGACCGCCAAGGGATACAGCAAGATGGAGCTCATCGACGCCGGGCTGGCCGTGGCGGGCAAGAACGGCGGCGTGTACGACAAGTTTCGCGCCCGTCTCATGCTCCCCGTCATCGACGTGCGGGGGGAGGTGGCCGGCTTCACCAGCCGCATCCTGCCGGGGGAGGAGGGGGCCAAGTACCTCAACACCCCGGAGACTATTGCCTTCAAGAAGGGGCGGCTGATCTACGCCCTCAACTTTGCCAAGAGCACCAAGCGGCCCAATCTGGTGCTGGTGGAGGGCAACATCGACGTCATCACCCTCCACCAGGCGGGGTTTGACAATGTAGTGGCCACCATGGGCACCGCCCTCACCGAGGAGCACGCCCGGATTCTGGCCCGCTACACCAAGGAGCTGGTGCTCTGCTACGACAATGACACGGCGGGCAAGCAGTCCACCGACCGGGTGCTCAACATTCTGAAAAACGCCAACCTGAACGTCCGGGTGCTCCAGCTCCCCAACGCCTACGACGCGGAGGGAAAGCCCATCAAGCAGGATCCGGACGACTTTGTGAAGAAATTCGGCCCGGCGGCCTTTGAGAAGTGCCTGAACGGCAGCGCGGGCCAGAACGACTACCGGCTGGAGACCCTCCAGCAGAAGCACAGCCTGGCCGACGAGGAGGGGCGCATGGCCTTCCTCCGGGAGGCGGTGGAGACGGTGGCGGCGCTCCAGAGTCCCATCGAGCGCGAGATTTACGGCAACAAGGCCGCGGCGGCCGCAGGGATCTCCTCCTCCGCCTTTGCTCAGGAGGTGGAGCGGTTCCGCAAGAACCGGGCATGGCAGGCCCGCAAGAAGCAGGCCCGCCGGGAGCTGACGCCGGCGGCCCAGCTCCAGCCCCGGGAGCGGGAGCTGCGGTATGAGAACCTCCGCTCGGCCCGGGCGGAGGAGGGGGTGGTGAGGCTGCTGCTGCTGGAGCCCGACCTGTTTCCCCAGGTGGAGGGGCTGGGGCCGGAGCAGTTTTCCGCCCCGGTGCTGGCCAAGATCTACGCCCTGCTGTGCCAGCGCCACCGGGAGGGGCGCTCCACCCAGTTGGCCGCCCTCGCCGGGGCGCTCTCCCCGGAGGAGATGAGCCACCTGGTGAGCGTGATGGATCAGCCGGAGGCCCTGGCGCACAGCGCCCAGGCCCTGCGGGATTACATAGAAATCATTGAGACCGAGGCCCTCAAGCGGGGCGGGGCGGGCGCAAGCGACCCCCTGCTGGCGGCACGGGAGAAGTTCAGAGAAAGAAAAGCGTATGGAGGATAACCGCATGAGTGAGAAGAAGACCACCAGCAAGAAGGTACACACCCTGACCCTGGAGGATCAGACCAAGCTGGCCCAGGCCAATGTGAAGAAAATGGAGCAGGGCAAGATCGAGGTCATGAAGGTCGTCGAGGGCGTCCAGGGGGCGGAAAAGCTGGCGGAGCTGATCGAGCGGGGCAAGAAAAACGGCAAGCTCTCGTCCAGTGAGCTCATGGATGTGCTGGAGAACCTGGATCTGGAGAGCGACCAGATGGACAAGATCTACGATACCCTGGAGAACCTGGGGATCGACACCGTGGGCGACGACTATCTGCCCGAGCTGGCTGACGATATCATGCCCCCCCTGGAGGAGCTCAACGAGATTGAGGAGCTCCCCGAGGAGGAGATGGTGGACCCCAATACGCTGGTGGACTCCTTCGGCATCGACGACCCTGTGCGGATGTACCTCAAGGAGATCGGCAAGGTGAATCTGCTCACTCCCGATGAGGAGATCCAGTTAGCCCAGGATATGGGGGCCGGCGACGCGGCCAAGGAGCAGATGGAGGAGCTGGAGCAGGCCCGGAAAAACGGCGAGGAAGTCTCCATCACCGAGGAGGAGGAGAAGGAACTGCGCCGCCTGGTGAAGCGGGGCGAGGCCGCCAAGCAGCGCCTGGCCGAGGCCAACCTCCGCCTGGTGGTGTCCATCGCCAAGCGGTACGTGGGCCGCGGCATGCTCTTCCTGGATCTGATCCAGGAGGGCAATCTGGGCCTCATCAAGGCGGTGGAGAAGTTCGACTACACCAAGGGCTACAAGTTCTCCACCTATGCCACCTGGTGGATCCGCCAGGCCATCACCCGGGCCATCGCCGACCAGGCCCGCACCATCCGCATCCCCGTCCACATGGTGGAGACCATCAACAAGGTCATCCGTGTCTCCCGCCAGCTCCTCCAGGAGCTGGGCCACGACCCCTCCCCCGAGGAGATCGCCGAGGAGATGAGCATGCCCGTAGACAAGGTGCGGGAGATTCTGAAAATTGCCCAGGAGCCGGTGAGCCTGGAGACACCCATTGGCGAGGAGGAGGACTCCCACCTGGGCGACTTCATCCCCGACGAGGACGCCTCCGAGCCGTCGGAGGCCGCCTCTTTTACCCTGCTCAAGGAGCAGCTGGTGGACGTGCTGGGCACCCTGACCCCCAGGGAGGAGAAGGTGCTCAAGCTGCGCTTCGGCATTGAGGACGGCCGTACCCGCACCCTGGAGGAGGTGGGCAAGGAGTTCAACGTCACCCGTGAGCGCATCCGCCAGATCGAGGCCAAGGCCCTGAGAAAACTGCGCCACCCCAGCCGTTCCAAAAAGCTGAAGGACTTCCTGAACTGATTCTTTTTTGATGCCGTCAGGCATTGGGCGCAGTTTCGGGGTCCCCGCGGGAGCCCAGCGCAAGCGGGTCCCGTGGGGAGAGGAGGAGCGGCGGAGCGAGGGAGCCTTCGCCGTCCGGCGGAGGCGAGGAATGCGCAGCCCGCGACGACGGCGCGCCACCCCAGCCGTTCCAAGAAGCTGAAGGACTTCCTGAACTGAGACAGTACAGCGACGAGACGAGGCCCCGAACCATACGGTTCCGGGCCTCTGGCCTGTCAAAGACCTCCCGCAAAGGAAAGCCGCGCAGAGTTCCTGCGGCCGCAGCCGCAGGAATAAAGCAAAAATCCGTCGTTTCCGGGGACATGTGCCTCGGAAATGACACCTCTCATAGCAGAAGGGGCGACTATTTCGCTGGAAATCGAGTCCCTTCCGCCATGCTGTCTTTCTCGAAAAAGTTGCGCTGCCACTTTTTCGACACGCAGGCGGGGCCCGGAACCGTCAGGTTC
>NZ_CAXSQB010000012.1:25532-89044 GCF_964239415.1 Clostridium sp. ATCC BAA-442
CCCCCCCCCCCCCCCCCCCCCCCCCCCCCCCCCCCCCCCCCCCCCCGCTGCGTCTCCTATGCCTCGGTTCCGGGGAGCGGGCCGCGCCCCCCGTCCTGGTAGGGGTTGACGTAATCCGGCGGGCAGAGGTGCGTTTCGCTCCACAGCAGCATGTGGTTCAGCACAGGCAGAAAGCTCTCGCCCATGGCCGTGAGGGTGTACTCCACCCGGGGCGGAACCTCGGGATAGACCTCCCGGTGGAGAAAGCCGTCGGCCTCCAGCTCGCGGAGCTGCCGGGTCAGGGTGGACTGGGTGATGCCGTCCAGGCGGCGCAGCAGCGCCCCGAAGCGCTGTACCCGGTAGAAGGCCACATACCACAGGATCAGGATTTTCCACTTCCCGCTGAGCACCGCCTGCAGGCGGCTCATGGGAAGGCAGCGGGCCAGCGCCTCCGGCGTCTGGAATTTGTTGTCTGCCATTGCGTTCCCTCCCTGTCCTGACATTATAGCGGGAAACCGGAAAAAAGCAAGACAGGATCAAAAAAGATACCGGGGCGCAAAAAAGACCGTACTTGAAGAACGGGCGGGGGCGGGCTATGCTGAACGGGACAAACCACAAGGAGGCAAACTGCCATGCACTACACAGGCACCATCTGGCGTCCGCCCTATGAATCCGGCTCCCTGCTGCTGGAGGCGGCCGCCGGCTGCACCCACCACCGCTGCAAGTTCTGCACGCTTTACGACGAGCTGCCCTTCCGCTTCCGGCTCTCTCCCCTGGAGGACATTGAGGCGGATCTGGCCGAGGCCCAGGAGCTGCTCCGGGGACAGCTCGTACAGCGGGTCTTTCTGGTGGGGGCAAACCCCTTTGCGCTTCAGACGGAGCGGCTGAAGGCCATCGCGGGGCGCATCCGCAAGTACTTCCCGGAGTGCCGGACCATCGGCTGCTTCGCGCGGGTGACCGATGTGGGACGGAAAACCGATGAAGCGCTCCGGGAGCTCCGCCGCCTGGGGTACGACGGCCTGACCATCGGCGTGGAGACGGGATACGATCCGGCGCTGCTCTTCATGGACAAAGGCTATCAGGCGCGGGACATCGTGGAACAGGCGCACCGGCTGGACGAGGCGGGCATCGCCTATCACTTTTTCTATCTGGCCGGAATTGCCGGGGCCGGACGCGGAGAGGCGGCGGCCCTGGCCAGCGCGTCGGTGTTCAATCAGACCAGCCCCCGCATCCTGGGCAGCTCCATGCTGACGGTCTATCCCCAGTCCCGGCTTTTTTCGGAGATGCAGGCCGGCCGGTGGACGGAGGCCGGGGAGGTGGAGAAGCTGGAGGAGCTGAAAACCCTGGTGGAGCACCTGGAGCGGCCCCTCTATTTTGCGGCCCTGGGCGCGTCCAACGCGGTTTCGGTTCACGGCTTTCTGCCGGAGGAGCGGGACGCCGTGGCCGCCAAGCTGGCGCGGGCCTGCCGCCCGGAGCACGAGGACGCCCTGCGCCGTTACCGGGCCGGTTTGCGGCATCTGTAGTGGAAGTAATACTTGAAAAACATATAGGAATAGTATAATATAGAAAGGGAAAGAAAGTGGGCATACTGGTTTCCAAAGGAGGCATGCAGGTTGAATAACATTCAGAAGGCGGCCGTCATCGGCTGCGGCTTTGTAGGCTCCAGCATTGCGTTCACGCTGATGCAGAGCGGCATCTTTTCCGAGCTGGTGCTCATCGACGCCAACCGGGACAAGGCGGAGGGGGAGGCCATGGATCTGTCCCACGGCCTGCCCTTCACCCACCCCATGGACATCCGGGCGGGGGACTACGATGACGTGGCCGACTGCGCCCTGGTGATCGTCACCGCCGGTGCGGGGCAGAAGCCGGGGGAGACCCGGCTGGATCTGGTGCACAAGAATGTGGCCATTTTCAGGAGTATCATCCCGGAGATCGCCCGGCGCAATAGGGACGCCATCCTGCTCATCGTGTCCAATCCCGTGGACGTGCTCACCTGGGCGGCGTGGAAGCTGTCCGGCTACCCGGCCAACCGGGTGCTGGGCTCGGGCACGGTGCTGGACACCGCCCGGCTCAAGTACCTGCTGGGGGAGCGCCTGGGGGTGGACAGCCGCAGCGTCCACGCCTTCATCATCGGCGAGCACGGCGACAGCGAGCTGGCGGTGTGGAGCGGGGCCAACGTGTCCGGCATCTCCCTGGATCACTTCTGCGAGCTGCGGGGCTACTACGAGCACGACAAGGCCGACGAGTGGCTCCAGCGGGAGGTGCGGGACAGCGCCTATGAGATCATCCGCCGCAAGGGGGCCACCTACTATGGCGTGGCCATGGCGGTGGAGCGCATCGTCCGCGCCATCGTGCGGGACGAGCACTCGGTGCTCCCGGTGTCCAACCTGCTCCAGGGCCAGTACGGCATCGACGGCCTGTGCATGAGCATACCCGCCGTGGTGGGCCGGAACGGGGTGGAGGACACCCTGGAGATCCCCCTCTCCCCGGCAGAGCGGGAGGCCCTGCGGGACTCCGCCGCCACCCTGCGGGGCGTGGTGGATAGCCTGGAGCTGTGAGAAAATGTGAAAACGGAGCCCGGCGCACAAAGCGCGCCGGGCTCCGTTTTTTGTCCGCCCGGCTCAGGGGATCACCAGCCAGGCTACCCGCTGGGCGTTGTCGGAGGGCCAGTTGTCATAGGCCGCGCTCATGGAGACCTGCCAGGCATCCTCAAACACAGCGTAGCAGGCGGCCAGCTTCCCGTCCTGGGCGGCGGGGGCTTCAAGCATCTCCACCGGCTGTCCGTCTACCAGAGCGGTGGTGCTGCCCGGCGTCAGAATGATGGTGACGCCCCGGTAGGTCATGGCGGCGGTCTGGGCCTCGTTGCTCCATACGCAGTCCACCCCCAGCCCTTCACACAGGGCCCGGACGGGGACGCTGTAGCCGCCGCCCTCCGACAGGCGGTCCATCAACGGGATCTGGAAGGGATAGAGGGCGGGATCTATCTCTACAGGCTCTGGTCTGCCGCCGTCCAGGGGATAGGCCATGCCGTTGAACACTACCGCATCCACCTGGGAGAGCTCCAGCACAGAGCGGAGCGGATGGGCGTAGTCGCAATGGATTGTGCCTCGATCGTTCCAGGAGGTGGGGCCAAGCAAATTGTCGCCCACGATCTGCCCCCAGCCGCACAGGGAGCCGTCGGTCATGCGGAAGAAAAGCAGGGGGAAAGCGTCGCCGTCCGCGTCGGCAAAGGAGTATTCCATCTGAATGGAGAGAGGAGACAGACTCACGGTTTCCAGGGTAACAGGGGCACCACCCTCAATGTGATCAAAGGTGCCGGAACCGGTACCCTCAGCATTAACCTCCACGGTAACAGGCTCTACCAGTTCCACGGGAATCTCCACGTAGGAGCCCTCCTTCATAAGGCCCAGCCGGAGCTGCACGGCGTAGACGGCGGCATTCAGCTCATCGACTCTCATACTGTAGGTGCGGGAGGTCTCCGTGCGCAGCGCCTCCTTTTCCCCATAGCTGAATCCACCTGCCACGGGCATCTCGACGGCAGGGCCGTTTCCGGTAGGAGTGGGCTCCGGCTTGACGGCCTCGTTCTCCAGAGCACGGACAGAGAAGGTGTCCATGTTCTCGAAGTCATCCGCCATGAGGGCGGCTGCTGCCGCGTCATTTTTGGCCTCAATGGTGACCAGCAGATAGGCGGAGCTGGTGTCCGCCACCGAGCTGATCACCGACAGGGTGTAGTTGTCGTCACGGATGGAATATGTCTCATGGCTTACGTAGTCCTCAACCGGGGTATTGTCCCCCTCAAAGTAGAAGTCCAGCACGTTCCACCGGCTGGCTACGGCCAGGGCGGAGCCGGCCAGCAGGGCCGCGATGGCGGCCGCCGCCGCGGCAAATCGGAGTTTCTGTCTCATATAGGCTCTCCTTTCCGAGGGGACGGCGTTCAGCGCGGCGTTGACCCGCCGCTTGACCGCCGCCGGGTCGGCCTGGGGACAGGGCACGCCCACCGGTACTGCGCCGTCCCACAGCTCCTGCATCCGGTCTCTCACGCCTCCACCCCTCCTTTCGTCAATGTATCCCGCAGGGTCTTCCGCCCCCGGAACAGCCGCTGCTTGGCGGCGGTCTGGGTCAGGCCCAGGGCACGGGCGATGTCCTTGAGCTTGTCGCCGCAGTAGTAATAGCGCAGGAACAGGGTGCGGTCGGGCTCGTCCAGCCCCTCCACCGCGTCCCACAGCCGGGCCGCCCACTCCCGCCGCTCCGCCTCGGCCTGGGGGTCCGCGCCGCCGGGGGCGGCGGTGTCCTCCGGCAGAGGGGCGGCCTCTTTGTGGGTGCGTAGCCAGTCCGCCGCCCTGTTCCGGGCCACCGTCCCCAGCCAGGGCCGCAGGCCCTGCTCCGGGTTCAGCTCCCCGGCGTGGGCCCACAGGGCCAGGAATACGTCGGCGGTCAGCTCCTCCACGTCCTCCCGGGCGCCCTGCCCGGCCAGCACCCGCACCACGACGGCGCTCACATAGGGGGTGAAGCGGTCGATGGCCCGCTCCAGGGCCAGGCGGCTGCCCTGCCGGAGCTTCTTTGCCAGCGTGATCTCGTCCAGCTTGTCCCCCTCCTCTCCAAGAACCGGTTCTATCAGTATATACGAAGCGGGGGCGGTTTGGTTACGGAACAGGCAAAAAAATTTCCCCGAGGCCTGGCCTCGGGGAAGAAAAGGAGCTCAGTGCAAGTCGGGCAGGGCGGCGAGCAGGCCGTCCACGTCCTCCTGGGAGGTCTGGAAACAGGTGACGAAGCGCACCACGGTATGGCTCCCGTCATAGGGGCACCAGTCCTCGTAATCGCACACCGCGTCGAGCTGGGGCTTGAGGGCGTTGTCCACCACGGCGAACACCTGGTTGGTGGGGGAGTCCACCCACAGCGTCCACCCCTTGGCCCTCAGCCCGTCCTGGAGGCGGGCGGCCATCTCGTTGGCGTGGCGGGCCATGTGGAAGTAGAGGTCGTCGGTGAACAGGGCCTGGAACATGACGCCCTGAATCCACCCCTTCTCCATCACCGCGCCCATGCGCTTCTTCATGCGGAAGAAGCCGTCGGTCAGCTCGGGCCGGGTGATCACCAGGGCCTCGCCGAACATGGCGCCGTTCTTGGTGCCGCCGATGTAGAAGGCGTCGCACAGGCGGGCGAACTCAGGCAGGGTCAGATCGTTGGCCTTGGAGGTGAGGGCGGCCCCCAGACGGGCGCCGTCCACGAAGAGGAGCAGGCCGTTCTCCCGGCAGAAGGCGTACAGGGCGGTCAGCTCCGCCTTGGTGTACACCGCGCCGTTCTCGGTGGCATTGGAGATGTAGACCAGGCCCGGCTTGGTCAGATGGGGGTCCTGGTGGAGGGCCAGCAGGGGAGGCAGCATCTCCGGGGTGATCTTGCCGTCGCCGCCCACGGGCACGGGGAGGATCTTGTGGCCGGTGGCCTCAAACGCGCCCACCTCGTGGCCGTTCAGGTGGCCGGAGTCGGGGCAGATGGCCGCCTCCCACGGCTTGAGCAGGAAGGAGCAGGCCACCACGTTGGTCTGGGTGCCGCCGATGAGGAACTCCACCATGGCGTCGGGGCAGCCGCACACCTCCCGGATGCGCTCCTTGGCCCGGGCGGTGTACCCGTCGTCGCCGTAGCCGTGGTTGCCCTCCAGGTTGACGGCGCACACCGCCTCCAGAACCTTGGGGTGGGCGCCGAAGGAGTAGTCGTTGCGGAAGAGATACTTTTTCATCACGCATACCTCCAGTTGTTTTGCGAAAAAGGCGGGCGGCCGCAGGCCGGGGTGACCTGCGGTCGCCCGCCGCCGTTCTGTGGCCTAAAATTTGAAGGAGTCCTTGAGGCTCACCGAGCGGTTGAACACCAGATGGCCGGGGGCGCTGTCCTTGTTGTCCACGCAGAAGTAGCCCTGGCGCAGGAACTGGAAGGAGGCGGGGGCCTCCGCGCCGGCCAGGCCCGCCTCCACCTTGGCGTGGGGGAGCACCTCCAGGGAGCTGGGGTTGAGGCAGTCCAGGAAGTTCTTGTCCCCGGCGTCCGGCTCGGCGTCGGTGAACAGGTTGTCGTACAGCCGCACCTCGGCGTCCACGGCGGTGGCGGCGTCCACCCAGTGGATGGTGGCCCCCTTCACCTTGCGGCCGTCGGCGGGATCGCCCCCCCGGCTGTCCGGATCGTACTCGGCCAGAATGGCGGTGACGTTGCCCGCCGCGTCGGTCTCATAGCCGGTGCACTTGATCACATAGGCGCCCTTGAGGCGGCACTCCGGCCCGTCGGGGTAGAGGCGCTTGTACTTGGGCACCGGCGCGGGGAGAAAGTCCTCCGCCTCGATATACAGCTCCCGGGAGAAGGTGACCTCCCGCGCGCCGTCCTCCGGGCGGTTGGGGTTGTTCTCCACGGAGAAGGTCTCGCTCTGTCCCTCGGGGTAGTTGGTGATGATGAGGCGTACCGGGCGGAGCACCGCCATGCGCCGCTGGGCGGTCTCGTTCAAATCCTCCCGCAGGCAGTGCTCCAGGAAGGCGTACTCCACGGTGGAGGCTGCCTTGCTCACGCCGTTGCGCTCGGAGAAGTTGCGGATGGCCCGGGGGGTGTAGCCCCGCCGGCGCAGGCCGCACAGGGTGGGCATGCGGGGGTCGTCCCAGCCGGACACCCGGCCCTCCTCCACCAGCTGGCGGAGCTTGCGCTTGCTCATCACGGTGTAGTTGATGCCCAGGCGGGCGAACTCGATCTGCCGGGGCTTGGCGGGGACGGGGCAGTTGGCGATCACCCAGTCATAGAGGGGGCGGTGATCCTCAAACTCCAGGGAGCAGAGGGAGTGGGTAATCCCCTCCAGCGCGTCCTCCAGGGGGTGGGCGAAGTCGTACATGGGGTAGATGCACCACTTGTCCCCCTGGCGGTGGTGGTGCATGTGGTTGATGCGGTAGAGCACCGGGTCGCGCATGTTGAAGTTGCCGCTGGCCAGATCGATCTTGGCCCGCAGGGTCATGGCCCCGTTGGGGAATTCGCCGGCGCGCATCCGGGCGAAGAGATCCAGGGACTCCTCGATGGGCCGGTCGCGGAAGGGAGAGCGGGCGGGGGTGTTCACGTCGCCGCGGTACTCCTTAAACTGCTCGGGGGTCAGCTCGCACACGTAGGCCAGGCCCTTTTTGATGAGCTCCACGGCGTACTCGTACATCTTCTCAAAATAGTCGGAGGCGAAGAAGAAGCGGCCGCCCCAGTCGTAGCCCAGCCAGTGGATGTCCTCCTGAATGGCCTCCACGTACTCCACGTCCTCCTTGGTGGGGTTGGTGTCGTCCATGCGCAGGTTGCACAGGCCGCCGTACTTCTCGGCGGTGCCGAAGTCCACGAAGATCGCCTTGGCATGGCCGATGTGCAGGTAGCCGTTGGGCTCCGGCGGGAACCGGGTGTGGACGGTCATGCCTTGGAACTGACCACCCTGGGCGATGTCCTCGTCAATGAAATCATGGATGAAGTTCTGCGTCATGGTGGGTTTCAGCTCTTCTGGCATGTAAATTCACTCCTTTATCTCGATACGAACTCTTATTTTACCCTGAACAGCGGGAAAAAGCAAGAGAGGGAGGACATTCCGGCATATTTTTTCCAGAAGGGCGGAGAAAATTGCATAAAAGGGGGCGTGGGAAGGGGGAGAGGGCCCGGATAGTTGTCACAAAGTGCGGAAAGGGAGGCCCAAAGCCCTTGACAGAGGGAGGCGGAACACGGTATACTTACGACAATCGTTGTGAACAAAGGCGTTCCGACCCCAAGGGCGGAGCGCCTTCATTTTTAAAGCGAAAGGGGCGGCAGACCATGGGGGTCTACAGCAAAGAGGACATCATCCGCATCGTTCGGGAAGAGGAAATCGAGTTCGTGCGCCTGCAGTTTACCGACATTTTCGGCATGCTCAAAAACGTGGCCATCACCGCGTCCCAGATTGAAAAGGCGGTCAGCAACCAGTGTATGTTCGACGGCTCCTCCATTGAGGGCTTCGTCCGCATTGACGAGTCTGACCAGTACCTCTACCCGGATCTGAAGAGCTTCCGTATCTTCCCCTGGCGGCCCAGCCACGGTAAAGTGGCCCGGCTGATCTGCGACGTATACAACACCGACGGAACCCCCTTCGTGGGCGACCCCCGCTATGTGCTCAAGCGGGTGATCCAGAAGGCCAACGACATGGGCTACGACCGTTTCAATGTGGGCCCGGAGGCGGAGTTCTTCCTGTTCAAGACCGACGAGGAGGGCAAGCCCACCACCCAGACCAACGACGAGGCGGGCTACTTCGACCTGGGCCCCCTGGATCACGGGGAGTCCACCCGGCGGGAGATCTGCATGGCGCTGGAGCAGATGGACTTTGAGATCGAAGCCAGCCACCACGAGTGCGCCCAGGGCCAGCATGAGATCGACTTCAAGTACGCCGAAGCCCTCCACGCCGCCGACAACATCATGACCTTTAAGCTGGCGGTCAAGACCCTGGCCCAGCGCAACGGCCTCCACGCCACCTTCATGCCCAAGCCGATCTTCGGGATAGCGGGCTCCGGTATGCACACCAACATGTCCCTGTTCCGCAACGGCAAAAACGCCTTCTACGACCCCGACGATCCCCGCGGCCTGTCCAAGGAGGCGTACAGCTTCATCGCCGGACTGCTCCACCATGTGCGGGGCATGGCGGCGGTGACCAACCCCCTGGTCAACTCCTACAAGCGGCTGGTGCCCGGCTACGAGGCCCCCTGCTACCTGGCCTGGTCGGCGTCCAACCGCTCCGCCCTCATCCGCATCCCCGCCAGCCGGGGCCAGGGCACCCGGGTGGAGCTGCGCTCCCCCGACCCCTCCTGCAACCCCTACCTGGCCTTCGCTGTCTGCCTGGCCGCCGGACTGGACGGCATCGAGAAGGGTATGACGCCCCCGGCGGAGATCACCGAGAACATCTACGCCATGGACGCCGCCGCCCGGAAGGCCCACGGCATCGAGAGCCTGCCCGGCTCCCTGGAGGAGGCCCTCCGCGCCCTGGAGGCCGACCAGTTGATTCTGGACACCCTGGGGGAGCACGTGGCCGCCAACTACCTGACGGGCAAGTGGCGGGAGTGGGACGAGTACCGCACCCGCGTGTCCTCCTGGGAGCGGGAGAAGTACATCATCAACTATTAAGGCCCCGTGGAGACGGTGGTCGTCGCCTTTGAGGGCGAGAAAAACGGCCGGAGACTCAAGGAGCTGCTGGAGAGCTCCGGGACGGCCGCCTGCCTGCTCTGCCGCTCCGCGGATCAGGTCAAGCGCCTGGTCCGCCAGCAGCGGCTCACCGCCGTGGTGTGCGGCTATAAGTTCCCGGATGGGACGGCGGAGGAGCTGGCCGGGGAGCTGCCCGGCTTCTGCACGGTGTTGCTGCTGGCCCCCCGCGGCCTGCTGGAGCTGGTGCCGGAGCGCCCTGGACTCCTCCGCCTCTCCGCCCCCGCAGGCAGGCGGGAGCTGCTCGCCGCGGTGGAGGAGCTGCTTCGGCTGGGCGAGGAGGCCGGAGCCCTCCTGCCGCCCCGGCGGAGCAGCGAGGAGCGGGAGGTAGTGGAGCGGGCCAAGGAGCGGCTGATGGCGCGCAGCGGCATGACCGAGGAGGAGGCCCACCGGGCCCTCCGGCGGCGGAGCATGGACCGCCGCATCCCCCTGGCAGACGCGGCGCGGATGCTCTTGGACGAGGAGCGTCCCGCCCCTTGACAAAGGGGAAAAATTGGCGTAGTATGTCTTTTGACAACTTGATAGCATGGACAGTGCCGCCCTCCGGGGCGGGTAAAAGGGAATCGGGTGCAAATCCCGAACGATCCGGTCACTGTAAGCGGGGAGCCGGCCGCAGACGCCATTGTGGAGACACGAGAAGGCGCGGCCCGGCGGAGAGCCGTAAGTCAGGAAACCTGCTGTCTGTGCAGAAGGATAGGTGTCTTCCGCAGAAAGTAGCCTGTCTGTTTGCCGCCGTGTGGTCCGATTGTGCCCATGGCGATGAGCAGTCCCGCTTTCCGTCGGAAAGCGGGATTTTTCTGTCCACAGCACAAAAAAGGAGGATTATCATGAAAAAGCTCGTACCCCTGACCCTCGCCCTCGCCCTGGGCCTGACGGCCTGCGGCACCGCCGGCCAGAATCCGGCCCCGGCGGCCAGCCCCACTCCTGCGGGGGATGTCCAGGGCGCGGAAACCCCGGCAAACACCGAGGGATTTCCCTTTACCCTGACCACCAAGGACGGCGCGGAGGTCACATTTACCCACGTGCCCGAGAAGGTTCTCTGTACGAATGTGAACACGGGCGATCAACTGATGGCCCTGGGGCTGGGGGACAGGATCATTTACACAGCCAATAACAATACCCGCGTGGCACCCGAGTACCGTGCGGAATACGAGGTCATTCCCCAGATGGCGGATAAGCCGAGCCTGGAAACCATCCTGGCGCTGGAGCCCGACTTTGTCTACGGCCGCTCCAGCGCCTTCAGTGAGAAATATAACACGGAACATGACACCCTCTCCCAGTACGGAATTATGTCCCTGTCCTCCATCGAGGGCTACAAGCTGGGGGCTGATTTGGAGGACGTATATCAGGATTTCTATAACCTGGGACGCATCTTCCAAGTGGAAGAACGGGCGGAGGAGCTGGTGAATGACATGCAGGCCCAGATTGCCGCCGCCGAGGAGGCGGTGACGGGCCAGGAGGCCATCCCGGTGTTCGTTTTTGACATGGCCCAGGAGGAGGGCGCCTACACCTGCGGCAACAACTTCACCTCCAAGCTCATCGAGCACGCGGGCGGCGTCAACATCTTCAACGATCTGGACACCACCTGGGCCACCGTGAGCTGGGAAACCGTGGTGGAGCGGGCCCCCGAGGTGATCATCATCGACGACTACGGCGATACCTCTCTGGAGGAGAAGATTGCCCAGCTCAAGGAGAACCCTGCCTTGGCCACGGTGCCCGCCATCCAGAACGACCGCATTATCTCCGTGACGCTGTGCGAGTCTTTTGCCAGTTCCATGACGGGCGACACGGTGGAGAAGTTTGCCCGTGCCTTCCACCCCGACTGCTTCGCGTAAGAGGGCGGTATGAAGCAGTTTTGCAGGCTGGTGAAGACTCACACCTTTCTGACCTGTCTGGTGCTGGCAGCGGTGCTCCTGGCATCTATCATCATCGGCATCGGCACCGGGCCGGTGGCCATCCCCTTTGCCGAGGTGTGGCGGGTGATGTTCCACCGGCTGGGCGGCCTGCTGACCGGCTCGGAGCTCCCCCTGGAGGGGGTGCGGGAGAGCACCCAGAACATCGTCTGGTTCCTGCGGGCCCCGCGGGTGCTGCTGGGGGCCCTGGTGGGGGCGGCCCTCACCCTTTCCGGCGTGGGGATGCAGGCATTCACCAAGAATCCGCTGGCCGAGCCCTATGTGCTGGGCATTTCCTCCGGCGCATCACTAGGCGCGGTGCTGGCTATGCTGCTGGGGGTGTCCCTGCCTGTGCTGGGCCGCCTGTCGGTGTCCGCCGGCGCCTTTGCCGGGGCTCTGGTGTCCATCCTCCTGGTGTACCTTCTGGCCCGCACCCGAAATGCGGTGACACCGATCCGGCTGATCCTGGTGGGAGTGGCGGTATCCGCCATGTTCCAGGCATTTACCAACTACATCGTCTATACCGCCCCGGACGACGCCGCCGTCCGGGAGGCCACCTTCTGGATGCTGGGAGGACTGGGCAGCGCGGAGTGGGCCGACGTGCCACTGCTGGCCGGCCTGGTGCCTCCGGCCCTCCTGCTGATGCTGGCCCTGGCCAAGCCCCTCAATGCCATGATGATGGGGGATAGCTCCGCCGTCACCCTGGGAGTCAACCTGACGGTGGTGCGCAATGTGCTCATCGGCGTCACCGCCCTGCTGACCGCCTCCTCGGTGGCGGTCAGCGGCTGCATCGGCTTTGTGGGGCTGGTCATCCCCCACCTGGTTCGCTCGGTGGTGGGGCCGGATCACCGGAAGCTGGTTCCCCTGGCCACTCTGTTCGGGGCCATCTTTCTCATCTGGGTAGACGTGGGAGCCCGGATCATCAAGCCGCCGGCGGAGATCCCCGTGGGAATCCTGACGGCGTTCCTGGGCGCACCCCTGTTCCTGTGGATGATCAAGGTGCGCCGCTATGAATTCCAGTAGGGGGGCCGCGCCATGATAGAGGCAAAACAGGTCCGGTACGGCATCCGCAGCCGGGAGATCCTCCGGGGCGTGGATTTCCGGGTGGAGAAGGGGGAGTTCGTCGGGCTCATCGGCCCCAACGGCAGCGGCAAATCCACATTCCTCAAAAACGTCTACAAGGTGCTCCGCCCCCAGGCGGGGGAGCTGACCCTCATGGGGGACGATCTGCTGGCCATGAGCAACCGGGAGATGGCCCAGCGGCTTGCCGTCATGGTACAGGAGCAGGAGGCCGCCTTCGATTTCACGGTGGAGGAGGTGGTCATGATGGGGCGGCAGGCCCGCAAGCGGCTGCTGGAGACCGACAGCCGGGAGGACCGGGCGCTGGTAGGGGAGATCCTGGCGCGCACCGGGCTGGCCTCCCTGCGGGAGCAGGGGTTCTCCACCTTGTCCGGCGGGGAGAAGCAGCGGGTGCTTATCGCCCGGGCCCTGGCCCAGCAGACGGCGGTGCTGGTGCTGGACGAGCCGACCAACCACCTGGACATCAAGTACCAGCTCCAGCTCATGGAGCTGGTGCGGGGGAGCGGATGTACCGTAGTGGCCGCCATCCACGATCTCAATCTGGCCGCGGCCTACTGCCACCGGCTCTACGCATTGAAGGACGGGGTGATCGTGGGGGAGGGCGCGCCCAAAGAGCTCCTTACCCCCGCTTTTCTGCGGGAGGTGTACGAGGTGGAGGCGGAGGTGCTCACCGGACGGGACGGCTCCCTGCGGGTGTTCTTTTACCCGTCCCGCATATCATAAAAACGGCCCCCCGGCGTTGCCCGGGGGCCATTTTATTCTGCCAGCCAGTCGAAAGCCAGGCGGGGGGTGCCGTCCTCCACATAGATGGTGCCGCAGGGCTGGAATCCGTGCTTGGCGATCAGATGGCGCATGACGGCGTTGTTCTCGTGGGTGTCGATGCGCAGGTGGGACATGCGCCCCTTGCAGAAGGCCATGCAGGCGGCAAACAGGCCGTGAACCGTGCCGTCGCCGGCCACCCGGTGGATGGTGCCGTAGGGGGCGCCGGAGCGCCAGGCCCCCTCGATGACGCGGTAGTTGGGCTCATCCCCCAGGCGGAGGACAAAGGCCCCGTGGATGACTCCGTCCTGGTCAAAGACGTACAGCTCACCCCGCTGCAGATCCGCCTCCAGATCCTCCGGGAGGGGGTAGCGGTCGCTCCACTGGGTGGGGTTGCCGTGCTCGGCCATGAAGCGGCGGGCCGCGCCGTAGACGGGACCCAGAGCGGGCAGATCGTCGGGCCGCGCCGGCCGGATCATGGGTGCCGCCTCTGCGGACCCCGCGCCCGGCCCATCGGCACTCAAGAAGGCTTCCAGATGGACCTTTTGCGGCCTCAGACCGCAGGATTCGTAAAATTTCAGGGCGGAGGGATTGCAGCTCCATACATTGAGCGTCAGATTATAGCACCCGCTTTTCCGGGCGAATTCCGCCGCGTAGGCATAGAGGGCCCCGCCGATGTGCTGCCCCCGAAGCGCCTCGTCCACACACAGATCATCAATGTAAAGAGTTTTTACATCCGTCAGGATGTTGTGATTGACATACTGCTCAAATTGACAGAAGACGTAGCCCAGCACCCGCTCCCCGCCGTCCACGGCCACAAAAATGGGTGCATTTTCATCGTTTATTTTCTGACTCAACTGGGCATCCGTGTACTTTCTGCCTCCGGCCCGGAAGAGACCCGGCCGCCCGGTGTGATGCACCTGAGCCACCTGAGCCAAAAGCCCATGGATGCGGGGGATGTCTCTCTCCTCTGCTCTGCGAATAAGCATAGGTACCTCCTTCCTAAGCGCCCCAGAGGCGCCCCGGCGGAGCAGGGACCTCTGTCCTGTGTTCAGGAGCAAATCATACCACGTTCCGCCCCGGCTGACAAGGCCGGAGGCCCGGCTGGCGGTCCTTTTCCCGAACGAACCGGCCCGGGATCGCAAAATTTTGATTGCCTTTAGGCGCAAAGTGCCGTATGATGGAGGCTGGTGATGCCTTTTGAAAAAATTGCTTCGGGTACTGGGGCGGCTGTTTCTGGCGCTCCTGTTTTTAGCCGCCGCTGCGCTGGTTACCCTGGGCCTGCTGCGCTGGCGGGGCCTGATCCTTCTGCCCGACGAAGCGGACCCCGACGAGTGGGAGGTCTTCGGCGTGGACGTGTCCTCCTACCAGGGGGAGGTGGACTGGCCCGTTCTGGCGGAGCAGGGGGTGGACTTTGCATTCATTAAGGCCACGGAGGGCTCCCTCCTCCAGGACAGGCGGTTTGCCGCCAACTGGGCCGGAGCGGCGGCGGCCGGAGTGCGGGCGGGAGCCTATCACTTCCTCAGCTATGACAGCCCCGGCGAGACCCAGGCGGACAATTTTATCGCTGCGGTTCCGGTGACCGAGGGGGCCTTGCCCCCGGTGGTGGATATCGAGTTCTACGGGGAATATCTGGACACGCCGCCGGAGAAGGAGCGGGTGCGGGCCATTCTGGACCCCCTGCTGGAGCGGCTGGAGGCCCACTACGGCGTCAAGCCCATCCTCTACGTGACCTACCGCTCTTACTACCGCTATATCGCTGGGGGCGGCTACGGGGACTACCCCATCTGGTGCTCCAGCCCCACGGTGTTCCCGCTGGTGCCCGGCTGGGACTTCTGGCAGTACTCCCACTCCGCCGAGCTGGAGGGCTACTACGGGACCCAGCGGCGCATTGATCTGAACATCTTCCGGGGTAGCCGGGCGGAATTTGAGCGGTTTGGATAGACCGGACGGGGGCAGGCGAGAAAAAACGCCTGTCCTCTTCTATTTCCGCCGGAATTCTGGTATAATAATAAACCAATGTATTTTGCGTGTGGGAGGTCGCTATGGACCGATTTGAGAGACTGGCGGGTGCCCTGCGGCGGATACCCGGCCTGGAGGTGCGGGAAAACGAGCCCATGAAGAGGCACACCACGTTCCGCATCGGCGGCCCGGCCCGGCTGATGGCGCTGCCCAGGAGCCGGAAGGAGGCCGCCGCCGCCGTGCAGGCCGCCACAGAGGCTGGAATCGCCCCTTTTTTCCTGGGAAACGGCAGCAATCTGCTGGTGGCCGACCACGGCTATGAGGGCTTTGTGCTCAAGGCGTGCGGCCTGGATCAGGTGCGGGAAGTCAACCACCGGCTGCGGGCGGAGAGCGGTATCACCCTGGCCCGGCTGGCCAACGCTGCCCTGGGCCGGGGGCTCACCGGCCTGGAGTTTGCCCACGGTATCCCCGGCACACTGGGCGGGGCCGTGGTGATGAACGCCGGGGCCTACGGCGGGGAGATGGTGCAGGTGCTCACTGCCGTCACCTACCTGGACGGGGCGGGGGAGGAGCACACCCTGCCCGCCGCCGCGTGCGCCCTGACCTACCGGCACAGCCGGTTCTCCGACCGCCCGGACTGGCTTGTCCTGGAGGCGGAGCTGGAGCTTCGGCTAGGAGATGGAGAGGCCATCCGGGCCCGCATGGACGAACTGGCCGCCAAGCGGCGGGAGAAGCAGCCCCTGGAGTGGCCCAGCGGGGGCAGTACCTTCAAGCGGCCGGAGGGCCACTTCGCCGCCGCGCTGATCGAGGGGTGCGGCCTCAAGGGCGTGGGGATCGGTGGAGCCCAGGTGTCGGAAAAGCATGCGGGCTTCGTGGTCAACCGGGGCGGCGCCACGGCGGACGATGTGCGGCGGCTGATGGCGCTGGTTCAGGAGACGGTGCTGCGGGAGACCGGCGTGGCGCTGGAGCCGGAGGTCCGGCTGCTGGGGTTCTGACGGGGCGCGGAAAAAGGAGATTGCAATGGAATTTATCATTATATCCGGCCTGTCCGGTGCGGGAAAGAGTAAGGTGGCCTCCTTTCTGGAGGATATCGGGTTCTACGTGGTGGACAACATGCCCGCCCCGCTGATGCCCAAATTTGCCGAGCTGTGCATGGCCGGGCCGGGCCGCTATGACCGGGTGGCCCTGGTCACCGATATCCGGGGCGGCCAGACCTTCGATGGGCTGTTTGACGCCCTCCACGAGCTGCACCGCATGGGCTGTGCGTATAAAATCCTCTTTGTGGAGGCCAGCGTAGAGACCATCATCAAGCGCTACAAGGAGACCCGGCGGATGCACCCGCTGTCCTCGACCTCCCGCTCGCTGGACGAGGCGGTGCGGCAGGAGCGCACCGTCCTGGCCCCCGTCCGCCAGCGGGCGGAGTACATCATTGACACCTCGGCCCTCTCCACCGCCAAGCTGCGGGGGGAGGTGCTGCGGCTGTTCGGGGATGGGGGGAGTACCCCGGCCATGAGTGTCAGCGTCATCTCCTTCGGCTTCAAGTACGGCATCCCCATCGAGGCCGACCTGGTGTTCGACGTGCGCTTTCTGCCCAACCCCTACTACATCGCCGAGCTGCGCCATCAGACCGGGCTGGACGAGGGGGTATACAGCTTTGTCTTTGGCTATCAGCAGACCAAGGACTTCATGGCCCACCTGGAGAGCCTCATCGGCTTCCTCCTGCCCCAGTATGTGGAGGAGGGAAAGGCGGCGCTGGTCATCGGCATCGGCTGCACCGGCGGGCAGCACCGCTCGGTGGCCATTACCAAGGCCCTGGCCGACTTCATCAAGCAGAAGGGCTATCAGGCCACGGAGAACCACCGGGACATGACGCGGGCGTAAGGAGGTGGACACTATGACGGAATGGAACGGCGGAGCGGGCCCTAGGATTGTGGCCATCGGAGGAGGCACCGGGCTGTCCACCATGCTGCGGGGGCTGAAAAGCCGCACCCGCAGCCTGACGGCCATCGTCACCGTGGCCGACGACGGCGGCGGCTCGGGCATGCTGCGGCAGGATCTGGGTATGCCCCCTCCGGGGGACATCCGCCACTGCATGGAGGCCCTGGCCAACGCCGAGCCGGTGATGCAGCAGCTTCTGACCTACCGATTCCCGGAGGGCTCCGGCAACCTGACGGGGCAGTCCTTCGGCAACCTGATTCTGGCCGCCCTCAACGGCATCTCCGACTCCTTCGACCAGGCGGTGGCCCGCATGAGCGAGGTGCTGGCCATCAGCGGCCGGGTGCTGCCTGTGACCAATGAGAACGTGGCGCTGGAGGCCACCTTCGAGAACGGCACCCGGGTGCTGGGGGAGTCTAAGATCAGCGCCTTCAAGAAGGAGCAGGACTGCCGCATTGAGAGCGTCCGCCTGCTGCCGGAGCACCCAAAGGCCCTGCCGGAGGCGGTGCGGGCCATCGGGGAGGCGGAGCTGATCCTCCTGGGCCCCGGCAGCCTTTACACCAGCGTCATCCCCAACCTGCTGGTGGACGGCATTGCCGACGCGGTGCGTGCCTCCGACGCGCTGAAGATCTACATCTGCAACATCATGACCCAGGACGGGGAGACCGAGGGCATGACCGCCTCTGACCACGTAAAGGCCCTGCTCGACCACTCCGGGCCGGGGCTGGTGGATCTGTGCCTGTGCAACTCCGCGCCGGTGCGCCCCGGCCTGGTGGAGCGGTACAGGGAGGAGGACGCCGCCCCCATCGTGGTGGACCGGGCGGCCATCGAGGCCCTGGGGGTGGAGGCCGTCACCCGGCCCCTGGCCTCCGAGACCCTTAACTACGCCCGCCACTCCTTTGCCCGCCTGGCCGAGGCGGTGATGGAGCTTTACAACGAGCGGGCCGACACCAAGATTTTTTGAGAAAGGGAGGGGGGCACTATGTCGTTTTCCTCTGAGGTCAAGGCGGAGCTGTGCCGGACGGCCCTCTCCCGCCGCTGCTGCGCCCAGGCGGAGGCCTACGGAGTGCTGCTCTACTGCAACCAGTTCACCGCCTCACAGGTGCGCATCAGCACCGAGTCCACCGCCTTTGCCGCCCGGCTGCCCGCCCTGTTCCACAGGGCCTTTCAGCTCTCCTTTGACCGCACGCCGGAGAAGGGGGCGTCCAAGCAGATTTTCTCCATCACAGAGCCGGACAAGCTGTCCGCCCTCTGGTCGGCGTTCGGCCATGAGCCGGCGGGCACCCTGGCCCATCACATTAACTTTGCCGTGCTGGAGGAGGAGCACTGCCGCCTGGCCTTTTTTCGGGGGGCCTTTCTGGCGGGCGGCTCGGTGACCGACCCGGCCAAGCGCTACCACCTGGAGCTGTCCACCCCCCATCTGAGTGTCAGCCGGGAGCTGCGGGCCCTCCTGCTGGAGTGTGGCTTCACCCCCAAGGAGACCACCCGCAAGGCCAACTCCATCACCTACTTCAAGCAGAGCGAGGCCATTGAGGACTTTCTCACCGCCATCGGCGCGCCCCTGGCGGCCATGGAGATCATGAACGCCAAGGCGGAGAAGGATCTCCGGGGGAGCATCAACCGCCGGGTCAACTGCGACGCGGCCAATCTGGACAAGGCGGTGGACGCCGCCCAGGGGCAGATCGAGGCCATCTACAGGCTGGAGGAGCGCGGCATGCTGGAGGAGCTGCCCGACAAGCTCAAGGAGGCGGTGGATCTGCGGGTGGCCCACCCGGAGCTCACCCTGGCCCAGCTTGCGGAGCTGTGCGAACCGCCCGTCTCCAAATCCGCGTTCAACCACCGCCTGCGCAAGCTGATGGAGATGGCCAGGGCGTAGGGCGGGAAAGAAAAGAAAGGGTAGATTGCCATGGAGAAGCAAGTGGTTCAAAAGCGCTGGAAGCTGATTTTCTGGGGCCTTACGGCGGCGGCTGTTGCGCTGCTGGCGCCGGGCCTGGTGCTGACGCTGGAGCCGGCGCTGTTTCTGGGGCTGGGCGTTCTGGCGGCTGTGGTATTCTGCACGGGTCTGTGTATTGCTGTGATCAAGCTCCGGTGTCCTGCCTGCGGCGGCTCGGTGTACCACCAGGCCATGCGGGCGCAGGAGGGCATCCCCTTTGCCTGCCCAAAGTGCGGCCGGAAGCTGGAGATGAAATGAGATGAAAAAGAGAAGAGACGCCCGAAAGACCAGGCGGGTGCTGCTACTGCCTACGGTACTCGCCTTTGCGCCCCGCTGTCCTCTCTGCGGGGCCATACTGAGGATAGGTATTGACCATTGCCACTACTGTGGAGCCATGCTCACCAAATAGAGAAAGAGGAGGTACTCCTAATGTCCTTTGTCCACCTGCATGTCCATACCGAATATTCCCTGCTGGACGGGGCCTGCCGCATTCCCCTGCTGGTCAAGCGGGTGAAGGAGCTGGGCCAGAGCGCCGTGGCCATCACCGACCACGGCGTCATGTACGGCGTGGTGGACTTCTACAAGGCGTGCAAGGCGGAGGGAGTCAAGCCCATCATCGGCTGCGAGGTGTATGTGGCCCCCCGGAAGCGCACCGACAAGGTACACGAGTACGACGCGGCCATGTACCACCTGATTCTGTTGTGCCGCAACGAGGTGGGCTACCGCAACCTGTGCTTCCTGGACTCGGCGGCCTTTACGGAGGGCTTTTATATCAGGCCCCGCATTGACAAGGAACTCTTACGCCAGCACGCCGAGGGGCTTATCGCCCTGTCGGCCTGCCAGTCCGGCGAGGTGCCCCGCAAGCTACTGGCCGGGGACTACGAGGGGGCCAAGGCGGCGGCGCTGGAGATGCGGGCGCTGTTTGGAGAGGACGGCTACTATCTGGAGCTCCAGGATCACAAGCTGCCCAACGACCCGGCCATCAACCAGGGGCTCATCCGCATCCACCAGGAGACGGGCATCCCCCTGGTGGTGACCAACGACGCCCACTATCTCCGCCGGGAGGACGCGGAGATGCAGGACACCCTCATGTGCATCCAGATGGGCAAGACGGTGGACGATCCCAACCGCCTGCGGATGGAGACCAGCGAGCTGTATGTCAAATCCACCGAGGAGATGGCCGCTCTGTTCCCCGACTACCCGGAGGCGGTGGAGAACACGGTCAAAATCGCGGAGCTGTGCAATATGGACTTCCAGTTCGGCGTCCACCACCTGCCCGAGTTCAAGCTGCCCGAGGGCTACACCGACGGGGACGCCTACTTCCAGAAGCTGTGCGAGGAGGGCTTCGCGCGCCGCTACCCCGGCGCCCCGGCGGAGTACCGGGAGCGGCTGGCCTACGAGATGGGGATTATCCGCCAGATGGGGTTTGTGGATTACTTCCTCATCGTCTCCGATTTCATCGGCTATGCCAAGGGGCGGGGCATCCCCGTGGGCCCTGGCCGGGGCTCGGCGGCCGGCTCCATGGTGGCCTACTGCATGGCCATCACCGACGTGGACCCGATGAAATACTCCCTCTACTTTGAGCGATTCCTCAACCCCGAGCGGGTCACCATGCCGGATATTGACATCGACTTCTGCATCCGGCGGCGGCAGGAGGTCATTGAGTACGTCCAGAATAAATACGGTGCCGACCACGTGGCCCAGATCGTCACCTTCGGCACCATGGCCGCCCGGGGCGCCATCCGGGATGTGGGCCGGGCGCTGAACATACCCTATGCCGACGTGGATGTGGTGGCAAAGCAGGTGCCCAGCGGCCCGGGTGCACTCCATATCACCCTGGACGAGGCCCTCAAGCTGTCCAAGCCCCTCCGGGACGCCTATGAAGGGGACGAGCGGATCAGGACCCTCATCGACACCGCCAAGGCCATTGAAGGCATGCCCCGCCACGCCTCCACCCACGCCGCCGGCGTGGTCATCACCCGGAAGCCGGTGGTGGACTATGTGCCCCTGGCGAAGAACGATGAGTCGGTGGTCACCCAGTACGTCATGACCACCCTGGAGGAGCTGGGCCTCTTAAAGATGGACTTCCTGGGCCTGCGCAACCTGACCATCCTGGACGACACGGTGCGCCTGGTGCAGAAGAGCCGCCCCAGCTTCTCTCTGGCAGACATCCCGGACAACGACCCGGCGGTGTTCCAGATGCTCTCCGAGGGCAGGACCTCCGGCGTGTTCCAGATGGAGTCGGCGGGCATGACCGGCGTCTGCGTGGGCCTCAAGCCCCAGAACATCGAGGACATCACCGCCATCATCGCCCTCTACCGCCCCGGCCCCATGGACTCCATTCCCCGCTTCATCGCCTGCAAGCACAACCCGGACAAGGTGAAGTACAAGCACCCCATGCTGGAGCCCATCCTCTCCGTCACCTACGGCTGCATCGTCTACCAGGAGCAGGTCATCGAGATTTTCCGCAGGCTGGCGGGCTACACGCTGGGACAGGCCGACATGGTGCGCCGGGCCATGAGCAAGAAGAAGGTCAAGGACATCGAGCGGGAGCGGCAGGCCTTCGTCTACGGCGACGCCGGGCGGGCCATTGCCGGCTGCATCGCCAACGGCGTCCCGGAGGACGTGGCAAAGGACATCTATGATGAAATTTACGCCTTTGCCAATTACGCCTTCAACAAGGCCCACGCGGTGGCCTACGCCATTGTGTGCTACCAGACGGCCTGGTTCAAGTGCCACTACACCAAGGAGTATATGGCCGCCCTGCTCACCTCCGTGCTGGACTCCAGCGAGAAGGTGGCTGAGTATATCGCCGAGTGCAGGGACTGCGGCATCCATCTGCTGCCCCCCGACATCAATGAGTCGGAGGCCGACTTCACCGTGTCCGGCGAGCACATCCGCTTCGGCCTGGTGGCCGTCAAGGGAGTGGGCCGGGGCTTTATCAACGCTGTGCTGGCTGAGCGGGGCAGGGGAGGGCCCTTTGTCTCCTTCCCTGATTTCTGCCAGCGGATGTTCGACGCGGAGCTGAACAAGCGTGTGCTGGAGAATCTGATCCGCTGCGGCGCCTTTGACAGTATGGGTATCTACCGCTCCCGGTTACTGGAGGCTTACGAGCAGCTAGTGGACTCCATCGCCCAGAACAAGCGCAAGAACCTGGCGGGCCAGTTCGATCTGTTCGGCGGCGGTGGGGATCAGATGCAGAGCGCCCCGGAGCTCCAGGTCAAAAATATCCCTGAGTTTACCCGGCACGAGCTCATGACCATGGAAAAGGAGACGACTGGACTCTACCTCACCGGCCACCCCATGGACGAATACCGGGACGTGGTCAAGCAGTGCAAGGCGGCCTCTATGGGGGCGATCCTGTCGGACTTCGCCCAGGAGGGGGGACCGGCCATTTACCACGACGAGCAGCGGGTCACCCTGGCGGGGGTCATCACCGCCTCCCGCACCAAGACCACCCGCAACAACAGCCTGATGGCCTATGTGACGCTGGAGGACGACACCGCCTCCATGGAGATGCTTGTGTTCGCACGGGTGCTGGGGGAGGCAGGCCCCTACCTGAAGGAGGGGGTGGCCGTCCTGGCCGAGGGACGCATCTCCGTTCGGGATGAAAAGGCGCCCCAGCTCATGTGCGACCGGGTACGCCCCTTGGATCAGGTGAAGGGAAACCTGCCTCCGGTGGAGGGGGAGGAGAGGGCCAAGAAGCTCTATATCCGCATACCCAGCCTGGACGACCCCCGCTGGGAGAGGATCAAGCTGGTGCTCACCATGTTTCCCGGCACGGAACAGATGGTGGTCAAGTGTGAGGATACCGGAAAGCGGCTGGGCACGGTCTGCCTGGTCCATCCCGCGCTGATCCAGGAGCTGAACGAGCTGCTGGGCGCGGAGAATGTGGTCGTGCGGAGAGGGGAGCCGATGAGATGAATATTAAAAAACTGGCCTCCCTGCTCTTTCAGCGGTCGGTGATTGTGGCCCTGCTGATCTTCCTCCAGGCTGCGATGCTGCTGCTCTATATGCTCTGGTTTTCCAGCGACTTCATTTATGTGTACTGGGGGTGTGTGGTGCTCTCCATTCTGGCGGTGCTGATTATCGTCAGCCGCCAGACCGACCCGGGGTATAAAATCGCCTGGATCATCCCCATTCTGCTGTTCCCGGCCTTTGGATGGCTGGTGTATCTGCTCTGCGGTGGCAACAAGCTCTCCGCCCGCAAGCGCCGGAAGATGCAGGGTATGGACCGCACCATGCTGGAGCAGTTGGAGCGGGACTACAAGGCGGAGGAGCTGAGGCCCTTTGGGGCCGACGCGGTGAACCAGGCCCGCTACCTGGAGCACTACGCCCGCTGCCCGGTCTATACCAACACCTATACCCACTATTTTCCCCTGGGGGATGATGTGTTTCCCGCCATGCTGGAGGAGCTGCGGAAGGCGGAAAAGTATATCTTCCTGGAATACTTCATTATTAGCCCCGGCATATTCTGGGATTCTATGGTGGAGATTTTGAAGGAGAAGCATGCCGCCGGGGTGGATGTGCGGGTGATCTACGACGATGTGGGCTCCCTGAACACCCTGCCTATGAACTACGCCAGAAAATTTGAGGCGGAAACCGGCATCCCCTGCTGCTGCTTCAACCGCTTCAAGCCGGTGATTTCCATCCGCATGAACAACCGGGACCACCGGAAGTTCTGTATCATCGACGGCCACACCGCCTTTACCGGCGGCATCAACCTGGCCGACGAGTATATCAACCAAAAGCTGCGGTATGGCCACTGGAAAGACACGGCCATTCTCCTCAAGGGGGAGGCGGTGTGGAGCATGACCGTCATGTTCCTGACCATGTGGGAGTACACCCGGGACGTGGAGGAGGACTACCGCCGCTTCCGGCCGGACAAGCTGCCGCCGGAGGCCGCGCAGGGAGCGGGGTACTATGTCCAGCCCTACGCGGATAACCCTCTGGACGAGGAGGCGGTGGGGGAGGCGGTCTACCTCAACCTTATCAACAAGGCCGAGCGCTATGTGTACGCCATGACGCCCTATCTGATCATCAGTGACAGCGTCAATACGGCCCTGTGCAACGCGGCCAAGTCGGGGGTGGACGTGCGCATCATCACCCCGCATATCCCGGACAAGGCATTGGTTTTTGAGCTAACCCGTTCCCACTACGAGTCCCTGTTGGAGGCGGGCGTACAGATTTTTGAGTATACGCCCGGCTTTGTCCATGCCAAGGTCATGGTCACGGACGACTGCTGCGGAGTGGTAGGCTCTATCAATCTGGACTACCGCAGTATGTTCCTCCACTTTGAGGACGCGGTGTTGCTCTACCACGACCCCACGGTACTCGACATCAAGCGGGATTTCATCAACACGCAGTTCCGCAGCCAGCCGGTGACGCTGGAGCAGTGCCTCGGCCACTCCTGGATACGCCGCCTCTTCCGCTCCATTCTGCGGGTGCTGGCCCCGCTGCTGTGACAAAATAAGGCCGCCCCCCACAGGGGGCGGCCTTATTCCGCTTCAATCCTTCTCCTCGTGTTCCAGCAGTGCGGAGAGAACCTCATTGTAAATCCGCTCCGGCTCGGCCTTGAAGCTCTCCGCCAGGCGGTTGGCCTGCTCCTGGGAGCCGCAGAACAGCTCCAGGGTGAACAGATTGCCCCCGTCATCGTCCAGAAACATCCGGGCTGAGTACCCGCCCTCCGGCCGGGGCTCCGTCTCCGCACGTACTTGAGCATTGCGCCGCAGAATCCCGTTGAGTTTTACCAACTGGGCGCTACAGTTGCGCTTGACCGAGTAGGGGAGGCTGCTCTCACAGGCTGCGCCGTTTTCACGGCCTTTTTCCGTGATCGAATAGAGCCCGTCCTCCAGTGTCAGATGGCCGCTCTCCACCAATTCAGAAACCGCCTCGGCAAACTCAAAGTAGCCAATGCCGTCATCGCAGACCGTCAGCTCCGTCAGTGTCGGAAAGTCGATGGGCGCCGCGACCCGGGCCATAAAATAGAGGATCAAAAATTTAATGTCCAGCTTGTCGTGGATAAAGCCGTAGCGAGCCATCTGGGAACTCCTTTCCAATAGACGAGTCAAACATAATATGTATTTATTTATTATACCGAAAGGTTGAGAAAATCACAAGAGGTATTTTTGACTTGACGCTGGTCTAAAAATATGGTATTATCCTATACTGTCGGTAACAAATATATGCTGGAATAGCTCAGTCGGTAGAGCAGCTGATTCGTAACTACCAGATGAGGCAAAGACAATCAAATATGCTGATGTGGCTCAATGGCAGAGCATCTCACTCGTAATGAGAAGGTTGTGGGTTCGATTCCCACCATCAGCTCCAAAAAATCCTGGATATCGACTGATATTCAGGATTTTTTGCATTTTTATTGCGCTTTTGTTTTTCCTGGAATGAGCGGGGGATTGTCGTTTCCCGCTTTCCCACGCCTCACTGCGTCGGGCAAGACCCACACCGTGACCCACACGCCGAAAGAAACGGAAAGCACCGGAGAAAAGGAATTTGCCCTTTCTCCGGTGCCTTTTTCTGCGCTCACATGACCTGTGTCATAAAACTGCCCATCTTCTCCGCCGCCTGCTCCTGCATCTGCCGGGTGGCGTGGGTGTAGGTGCGCAGTGTAAAGCCTGCGTCATAGTGGCCCAGCATGGAGGATACAGTCTTGACATCCACGCCGTTCTGCAGAGCCATCGTTGCGAAGGTGTGCCGCAGATCATGGAATCTGATATGCTCCAATCCGGCGTCTTGAAGGAGCTTCTTATGGAGGTTGACTACTGAATCGGGATAGTACATTCCTCCGGTTTTAGGGGACGGGAACATATACGGGTTGTCCGGGTGTTTCTTGTGTTCCTCGACCAGCAGATCCACCGCCTCCTGTGGGATGGAGACAGCCCGAATGGAGTTCTCCGTCTTCGGTCGGTTCACCACGATCTCCCCGCCCGGTCGACTCAGCGCCTGCTTACTCACTGAAATGGTGCGCCGCTCCATATCCAAGTCATCCCATAGCAGAGCCACCAACTCTCCCTTACGGACGCCGCTGACCAGCTCCAGATAGAACATGGGCAGGACGCCCCGGCGCTCTGCCGCAGTCAGATAGGCTTTTATGTCCTCTGGGTGCAGGATTTTCATCTCTTTCTTCTCCAGCTTTGGAATGATGCAATCCTCGGTAGGGTTGCGCAGGATCAGGCGCTCCTTCACCGCACGGTCCAATGCGTTATGCAGCATCATGTGGATGCCTCGTACCGTGCTGTTACTCAGTCCCGGATTTTTCTCTTTCTGTACTTCACGCAGCCTGCCGTTTTCCAGCAGATCTTTGTAGAGCTTCTGGATCTCCCGGCTGGTAAGCCTGTTCAGTTTGATGTCCCCGATGCGTGGAATCACATGCAGTTCGATGCTCCGGCGGTAAGAAGCTGCTGTTGTTGGCCGGACATTGGGTTCGGCATAAAGGTCATACCAGAGCCGCAGCCACTCCGCAACCGTGTACTCATCCGTTCGGACGACATCCAGTTCTTTGCAGTCCTCCAATGCTTTTGTTAATTTGGCCTTGACTTCCGCCTGGGTTTTCCCCAGCACATTCTTGATGATTCGCTTTCCAGTCTGCGGATCGTAGCCGGCGGTGTATCGCCCTTCCCAGCGCCCATCCGACCGTTTGCGGATATTTCCCTCGCCATTGGCTCGTTTCTTTGCCATAGACGCACCTCCTTTGCAGCAACACAACATACCGCAGAAAGAAAAAATTATCCAGGGGGTACGGTGCAGAGTTATCAGATAATTCACATTTCCCAAAATTCTTGCCTTGCGGAGAAGAAGGTTTTCTCTTTGTTTTGCGGCGCAATGTTTGAGGGGCAATAGGCTGAATGTTCATTGTCTGGATTCGCATTAAAACCGACCGATACCCCAAAGCTGAACCCCGCGTGTTCACCCTTACAACCCTGATTTCATGCGGGTTTGAGGGCGCAACCCTCTGATTCCAACCACTCGTGACCCCCGAAGTGAGCCAAACCTACCATCTGTGACCCCCGCAGGCGGACCCCCGCAAACCACTGTCCCGTCCCGCGTTGCGGGGCGGTGTGACCCGGCCGGAGGGCGCTTGCGACCCCCGGCCTTTATCCTGCACTATTTTCGACCCCTCGGTTCATCTTTTGCCGGGGTAAAAACCGCTTACTCCTTTGCTCCTTCAATTTCCGCCACACAGCCCCAACACGGCGCTAAAAGCCAGCTGGTGGCACCGGTGTTGCCGTGCCGGTTAAAGGGCTGCACAGCGGCACACAGGCGGTCAAGCGGGGCTTTCCCGCTTCGCCAGGAGTTTCGCCACCCGCTGCCGCTCCGCCGTCAACTCCAGTTCGTCCATCTGGCGTGCATAGTGCTCATCGATCACCTCCTGTATGGGACGGAGTGTGAACAGCAAATTGCCATTTCGCTTTTCTCCAGCCTTGGTAATAATCTCCGTAGGTTCGGTGGTGATGATGCCACGCTCCTCCAGTTGACGGATGTACTTGCGTACCGTGTTCTCACTCATATTTACCGCTTTCCCAATAGTTTTGATACTGGGCCAGCATTGGCGGGTCTTGCGATCCTCGCACCGCCGCAGAAAACTATACACGGCAAATGCACCGGAACTCAGCCCCCAGAGGAAAATTTCATTGGGCAGAGAGAAAAAATTCCCATGACTGCGGTATTTCATTTTCCACCTCCCGTGTGCTCGTTCACCCACTGGATAAACTGTTCCTTGGGGATCACCATATGACTGCCAATCTTCAGCACCGGGAATCCCGGCTCGTGCATGAGCTCATAGGCCGACGATGGGGCTATACCCAGTACCTTTGCCACGGTTTCAGAGTTTAGAAATAGCGGCAGGTCGTCGTAGTTTTTGTAAACAGATTCTTTCATTTGCGTCTCCTTTGTTTTTGTCATAAAGTACTTCCCATGTGTATAGGGGACAAAACAGCCATTTTAATAACCCTAAAATAAATTTTAGAGATATATCCAGATCAAATATTTTGATAAATTTTCTGACGAGATACTGTCCCAGATCATCCTTTATTCGCTTGCTGCAGTGAACTGGGTACGAAAATCACAGAATTACCTCTGTGTCAAATCGCTGAATGAAACATTTTCTACCCACATCCTTGTTCTTTTTCTGTCCGTTTCACATGCCGGAAGATGAACACGAATTGTTTCCCTTCACTACTAAGCCGAGTTTCAAAGGTACTTAAGAAGCAAAATCTTCATTTTTCAATATCCTTTGAGGGTTACCATCAAGGACACAAAACATGCTCTTTTGTTTACTGCACTTCAATTATTAGACTTATAATTTACATTATGAGAAGTTCGCTGACGGCAGCGTAAAATGCATTGAGGATGAGATCCCGTTTGACCTGCCGGAGGGGTGGGAGTGGGAACGATTATCAAATCTCGCATACTTTTCTGGGGGAAAAACACCTTCTACTTCTCATGGGGAATATTGGGATGGAGATACTCTTTGGGTAACATCAAAAGACATGAAAAGCAAATACATAACCTCCTCGCAGTTGCGCTTAAGTTCATTAGGTGCAGAGCAAATGCAGATGTACCCACCAAACACATTGCTATTGGTCACTCGCAGTGGAATTCTACGACATACATTGCCGGTAGCTATTCTCAAAGAATGCGCAACAATTAATCAGGATTTGAAAGCTATCGTTCTGTACATGCCGCAACTTGTAGAATATATCTATATGTGTCTAAAAGGTATGGAGACACAATTGTTGCTCAAATATACCAAGTCAGGTACAACCGTTGAGAATGTAAATTTTGATGAATTTCAAAAGGTCTTGCTTCCGATTCCTCCTGTCGAGCAAATCAATAAAATAGTATCTTCTACTGGTAGGGCCGAGTGTGTCGTTACCACTATCGAAGATAATAAAACAGCATTGGCTGATTATGTAGTAAAGGCCAAATCCAAAATTCTCGATTTCGCTATCCGTGGCCAGCTTGTCCCACAGGACCCAAATGATGAGCCTGCTTCGGTCCTTCTGGAACGCATCCGCACAGAGAAAGAAAAACTGATCCGCCAAGGTAGAATCAAGCGGGATAAGAAGGAATCTGTCATCTTTCGTGGTGAGGATAACTCTTATTATTTCGACATTCCAGATGGTTGGGCACTATGCCCATTAAAAGAACTTTTCAATGTTTGCTCTGCGAAACGAGTTCGTCAATCAGACTGGCGAACAGAGGGGGTCCCGTTTTATAGAGCACGCGAAATTGTAAAACTATCGGATAACGGTTTCGTTGACAACGATCTCTTTATTTCTGAAGAACACTATATACGAGTTAAGGCTGAATGTGGCGTTCCTGAACCGGGGGATTTGATGGTTTCCGGTGTAGGCACTATCGGTAAGGTTTATGTGGTAAACTCCGATGACCGATTTTACTACAAGGATGCCAGTGTGCTTTGCTTTGAAAACAGGACAGGCGTGATTGACTCACAATTTGCCCGATATATGCTTGAATCAGAATTCATGCAGGCTCAGATGAAAGACAACTCTAAAGGTACTACAGTAGATACAATTACCATTTCCGCTGCAATGGAGTATGTTTGTGTTCTCCCACCTCTTGCTGAGCAAAAGCGCATTGTTTCAGCCATTGAAACAGCCTTTGTGCATCTCAAATCCATTTCCGATGCATTAACCTAACCAACAGCCGCCCTCTAAAGAAGGCGGCTGTTCCTTTACCATGTGACGATTTTATCCACCAGTGCCTGCTGTTCGCTGGCAGTCCTGCGGAGGTAAATGCGGGTAGTCTCAATACTCTCATGACCCATCAGATCTGCCAGAAGAGCGATGTCATTGTACTTTTCCAAGAAGTTTTTGGCGTAGCGATGTCGGAAGGAATGCGGGTACACCACCTTTTTATCCAGTCCGTATTTGTCTGCATAGTTTTTGAGCTGCTGTGAAATACCACGGGTGGTAATTCGCTCACCATAGCGGTTCAAAAACAAATAGCCGGAGGAACGGTTTGTTTCCTCCAGCCATTCAAGAGTTTCTGTCCTTAACTTTTTTGGTATGTACAGCCTGCGCAGTTTTCCTCCCTTGGTGTACAAGTCAAAATAGCCGAGTTCCACATGCTCGATTTTAATCTGGATTAGTTCGCTTACACGCGCCCCGGTCGCAGCCAGATACCAGACCACGAAGTACCATTCCATATTGCCGTCCTTCTTGAGCTGCTTTTTCAAGAAATTGTAGTCAGCATTGCTGATCACATTCTCCAGAAAGTTCTTCTGCTGCACCTTCACAGCTTTCAACCGCAAACGATCCTTGTGCAGAAATTCCAGATACTTGTTCATCGCCTGGATACGCAGATTGACGGTCTTGGGTTTGAAGAACTCCATCAGATACCCCTTGTAGGCCAGAAGGTTTTCCTTGTTGACCTCATCATAGTGGGCGTGGTAGAAGTTGACTGTCCAGAGATAGGAATGGATGGTGTTTTCCGAAAGATTGCTCTTTCGCAGGTGCTGCTCAAATGTTTCGTTTGTCCTCATAAAAAAGGCACCTCCCAATAATATTTTTGCGAGTTTATCGCGCCAATATTATAGGGGAAAAATGTGACTATCTCTTATTATGAGAAGATTAGTGACAAGGTTACCCAATATGATGTAGATGAACTTCCTTGGGGGTGGGGCGTTGGTTCTTTCTCACAGTGCAACTTGTTTGCCCCCGAAACTATTAATCCAAGCGCTTCTCCTGATGAAATGTTTGAACTATACAGTGTGCCTAACTTTGAGGAAGGTGTGCCTGAAATCATCTGTGGTAGAGAAATAGGATCATCCAAGCAGTCTATTTGTGAGCATGATGTGCTTGTCTGCAAAATCAATCCTCGCATTAATAGGGTCTGGATCACGGGCCATATTACACCCTATCAGCTTCTCGGTTCGTCTGAGTGGATTGTTTTTAGGAATCATTTGCTATTTGCTCCATATTTACGATACTATTTTTCTTCACCGCGGTTTCGCGAATTAATACTTTCAAATGTTTCTGGTGTCGGTGGTTCTCTGATGAGAGCACAGCCTGAGTCGGTTAAGAAATATCCAGTTTTTATTCCGCCATATCAAGAACAAATCGGAATTACAGAACGAATAAATGAGCTGTTTACCCTCCTTGAAGTAATAGAAAAGAGTCTCAATTGAGGCTCTTTTCTATTGCGGTTATGGCTTCAAACAATTGCGTTACCTTGTTAAAAATCCGCTGTTGTTCATTGCTTGGAGGCAGTGGGATTATTGTTTCTGCCATCTCAGAACCCGAGATTTCTTTGAATGTCGTACCAGTTGCTCGCTGAACGATATCATCCGTTCTGGCCTTAAGGCAGTAAAATAAATAGAGACTCATAGCTGAGTCATACGGTACGACGGACTTAAACCCTTGATTCGTTGAAACAGGGTTTGCCGCAATTGCGATATAGCCTATTGGCGCACGGCTTGAATACAAGATCGAATTCTTCGGCAACATTTGTGCTGAGGAAGATTTTAAACCGAGTTCAGTGATTTTTCTGGCACCGGCAGAAATATGCATTTTTTCATACCCACTAAAATCTGCTGGTGTCAGCCACGGAATGTTTCCGTCCCAGTATTCAGCAATGTTGGTTTTGGGTGTTCCTCCGCCAACGATTTCACCAATATGCTTTAATCTCGCAAATGTCCATGAAGCAGGCAAATCAAACGGTAGTTCATTATCAATGCACCGGACTTCAGTCCCAATCTTCTCATAATAAGAGTTATCCTCACCTCGGAAGATGACAGATTCCTTCTTATCACGCTTGATTTTGCCCTGGCGGATCAGTTCTTCTTTCTCTGATCTGGTACGTTCAAGCAGGACAGAGGCAGGCTCGTCATTCAGGTCCTGAGGGACAAGCTGGCCACGGATAGCGAGATTGAGGATTTTCGCTTTTGTGTTCTCAATTATGTTTAGCAAATCTTCTTTATCTGAGGATATGCTATCAACGATACTTAGCGCATCTTGCGTCTGCGCGTAAATCTGCATCTGCTCCTTATAGGGCGCTACGGGAATGAGAAGTTCTCTTAGCGTCGCAAGTCCAACCGTCTTTTGTGCCGTGCCGGTAGCCTTGGCATCACAGATAGACTTTACATATGATGACCCAAGTACGACATAGAAATAACGGTTCGAAATGATGCACGGACGAACTATTGCAATATGCCGCTGGAAACAGAATTTATCATCTGTATCTACCAAGACCGGAATCCCATAGGATCCAGTAACCGTAAAAAGTAAATCACCATTTCGTGGTTTGCGAGTTTCGGGTAGTTGGCTGAAATATTCTTCGCTGACAAAACGCGTGTTTTCAAAAGATAACTGTCCACCAGAAACATTTGAAATCACAAGAAAAGGAACACCGGAAGATGTTTGCGGGGGAGGTTGGTGATCACCGTCGCCAATCGCTTCTGCAACTGTACCAAGTCTTGACCACTCCCACCCCTCCGGCAGGTCAAACGGGATCTCATCCTCAATGCATTTTACGCTGCCGTCAGCGAACTTCTCATAATGTAAATTATCCTCACCAACGAAGATGATGGTATCGTTTTTAATATCCTTGGGTTTGAGTTTTCCATCTCTGACCATCTGCTTTTTCTGCTGGCGGATGCGCTCCAACAGAACGGATGCCGGTTCGTCATTTGGGTCCTGCGGAACCAGCTTGCCGCGGATAGCAAGGTCAAGAACCTTCTGCCGCAATGCCTTTGTATCCATTATTCATCCACCTCGCCGATCAGTTCTTCCAGCTCAGCCACAGCCTTGGCGATGTTGGCAGACTTCTCCTTGATCTGGTTCAGCAGTTCAGAGAGAGTATATTCCTCGATTCCGTTGTCAGACTTCATCCATGTAATATCCAGACTGGTCTTGTCGCGGGCCAGGATTTCATCATAGGTAAACTTACGCCATCGGCCGTTTGGATTATCCTCGCTGTAGGTTTCGGTACGAGCGGACAAATCTCCCTCCTTATAACATTCAACGAACTCGTCAAAATGACTTTCTTTCAGAGGATTGGTCTTGCCGAAGGAGGGCATATCGGAACGCAGGTCATAGAACCAAATCTCACGGGTGTTCCCTTTGTCCTCACAGCCACGGGTGAAGAACAGTACATTGGTCTTGACGCCCTGAGCATAGAAGATACCGGTAGGCAAGCGCAAGATGGTATGGAGGTTGCACTTTTCCATCAGGTCGCGGCGGATTCGTTCACCATCGCCATCAGCAAACAGAACATTATCCGGCAGAACAACAGCCGCACGGGCTTTTCCTGTTTTGTTCAGGCTGCGGTAGATATGCTGGAGGAAGTTCAGCTGCTTATTGCTGGTTGGGAAAGTAAAGTCATCACGGGTGGCACGTTCGCCGCCTTTCTTCGTACCAAAAGGTGGGTTGGTCAGGACAACATCATAGCCCTTCAACTCTTTTCCGAAGTTGGAAAGGGTGTCGCCGAGATAAATGGGGCCACTGATATCGTGCAGCATAGCGTTCATCAAGGCCAAACGGTGGGTGTCGTGTACCAGTTCACAGCCGGAAAAAGCCTGAGTGCGCTGAAACTCCTGTTGATCCACAGGCAGCTCAAACAGGTCGTCAGTATGCTCTTTCACATAACGGTCGGCTGCGATCATAAAACCGAATGTGCCACAGGCGGGGTCATTGCACCGCTCTCCGGGCTGGGGAGCAATAAGCCGGGTCATGACATTGATGAGAACGCGAGGGGTGAAATACTGGCCGGCGCCAGATTTCTTCTCGTTTGCGTTCTTCTCCAACAGGCCTTCGTACAGGTTGCCCAGACCTTCTTCCTTGGCGGTATACCAGTCAAACTGGTCGATGGTCTGGATGATCTTCTCCAGATTCTTGGGCTCGTCAATATTGCTTTGTGCGTCCTGATAGATCTCACGGACACGGCCGGTGCAGGATTCTCCCAGATGTTCCAGCAGTTCCTTGTAGAACTTCTTCAGCTCTATGCCCTGTTTGGCAAGAAGCTTGTCCCAGCGATACTGCTCAGGGATAGCTCTTTCCGTACCGGTTTCCTTACACATTTTCAGGAACAGGATATACGTCAGTTCCGTAACATATTGATGATAAGTGATGCCGTCATCCCGCAGTACATTGCAGAGATTCCAGAGTTTTGCTACGATTTCCTGATTGTTCACGCGATGTTTCCTCCATCTTCATAGAGATACTCGTTCAGTTCCGTCATGATTTCACGGAGTTTGCCGCCGAAGCGGCGGTCAATGATAGTAAAGCCGCCCGCATTTTTGAATGCTCCAACCTCAAAGAGCTGTTCGTCCAACACGCTTTCTTCCAGAAGCACCTTTTCGATACGCTTGAGCCAGTCGAGCTGGGTCTTGTTGAAATCATGATTGACCCGCAGTTTCGCAAAGGCATGCTTTACTCTCTGCTCATGGCTGACAAGGGCAGAGCCCAGAGCCTGCTGACGGATAAAAGCAATGATGTCGGCCACGATGTCTTGATTGGTCATCTCGTTCCACGCGGAATTCAACTGCTTCTCCGTAAAGTCATGGCGGTCAAGTTCCAGCTTCAGGCTTTTGAGGGCTTCTCTGGTGAGTTCAGAAGGCTTGGTGCAGACTGTACGCAAAGCTGCAATGGCGTTCATATTGTTGTTGATGAACTCCTTGAACGATTCCAGATAGTCTTCAGGCTTTTGACCTTCGCCGTAACCACGAGTGTGGTCGATCAGTTCATCCTCATGGTCATCAATGACCACCGGGCGCTTGTGGTGGGTCTTATCCTTATCCAGCACAGAGAAGGCTTCACGGTGACTGATCAGTTCTGCGGTTGCTTCCTCAATAGTGCTGCTGTTGAGGTGTTCCGCAAAGGCAGAGAGATCCTTGCCGCCAGTGAGGTGGATAAAATGTTCCAAGGCCTTTTGACTGACATTGCGGCGCTTGCGCTGCAGTTTGGCAACGATGAGATCGATCTGATAGGCAAGCTGTTCCTCGGTTGCTGCTACTTCCAGTCCCTTGATTAGATCCTTGAAGCTGGCAGAGGGGTTGGTGACAACGGGTTTCATGTTGCTGACATCCTGCAAGGATTCATAAACGCCCACAGGATCATAAATCTCAAAATGGGTTTTGCCAATGGCAGGACACAGCCTGGTGGCACGGCCCAGCATCTGCTCAAACAGAATACGGGATTTGATACGGCGCATGAAGACCAGCGTGGTGATCTCCGGCACATCGATACCTGTGGTCAGAAGGTCGACCGTGACCACGACCTTGGGCAGGGATTCATTCTTAAAACGCTTGATAGCTTCAGAGATTTTCTTCTTGTTGCCGCCTGCAACACTGCCCGTGATTTTCATGACCGTGTCGTTATCAACCCCGCCTTCGGCATAGATTTCTTTCAAAATCTTCACGATAAGGTCGGCGTGGTTATCATCAACAGCGTAGATGAGGGTTTTGCCCTGACCATCCGGATTGAAATCCCAAGCGATTTCCTCAAAAACAGTCCGGTTAAAATTCTCAGTAATGACCTGTCGGTTGAAGGTATCGATTTCAAACTTCATGTCGTCTTCCAGTTCGTCACCGTTGAGAACATCTCCGGTAACGGGGTCATAGATGACAAGATGTTCGCCTTTCTTGTAATTGATACCCTCAACACGCAGTTTTGTGCGGATATTGTGAGGTGCATCGTGATCAACCAGATAGCCGTCAATAACGGCTTCCCGGTATGAATAATTGAAAACAGGCTTTCCGAAAATCTCGGTGGTGTGCAGTGCGGGGGTTGCAGTCAATGCAATTTTTACAGCGTCAAAGTATTCGATAACGGCGCGGTATTTGCTGATATAGTCATCCTGGTTGCGGTAGAGCATTTCGGCTTCGCTCATTTCCTTATCCAGGATGTATCCGCGGTGTGCCTCATCGACCACGATCAAATCATAGTCAGTTACAGAGGGCATCGTATCGCTTTCGGGATATAAGATGCGCTTGATGAGACTCTGAACCGTTGCGATATGTATTTTCGTTTCTCTGTCGATTTCCTTCTCATTCAGTCCCTTGATGTTATAGATGGAATCCAAGGTCATCAATTCCTCGATTTTGACTTCCTTGAACACATCTTCGGCCTGCTCGCCAAGCGCAGTACGGTCTACCAGAAACAGAACCCTCTTGAATCGGTCACTCTTGATGAAACGATAGATCATACCAAGAATGGTACGGGTCTTGCCTGTGCCGGTAGCCATGGAAAGAAGCACAGTCTGTTTCCCATCAATAACAGCCCGCTCCGCGGCTTCAATGGCATTGATCTGATATTTACGCAGATTCAGTCCATCCGGGTCGCGGAGCAAATCGAACGGCGTATTTTGAAGTGCGGCATTTGCGGCAGCAATATCCTTTTCGAGCTGTTCCATCAATCCCTCGGGGCTGATCCAGCCTTGCAGGGCTTTGGGTGCATTGGTTCCGCTCCGTAAATCCAGATACCAGATGCCAGATTTGGTTTCAATCTGCTTGAGATATTTTCGGCCATTAGTAGCGAAAACGAAGGGTACTTTGTATGCTCCCCACTGAGTGATGATATACTCCTCGTGCTCAGCCTTGATTCCCCTGGCGTACTCCTTGCACTGATGGTCAATGACAGATGGAATATCAAAAACCGCTTTCTTGGCTTCCACAATGCCCACGAGCCTCAAGCCCACAAACAGAGCGTAATCCGCATAACCGTTCTTGCCTGCAGTAGAGTCAGTCGGCCACTCGGCAATGGCGAGATTTCTGCCTTTCTGAGGCCGGATCCCCTTGGAATAACGCAGATTGTTGGTGTCGGCTTCCCAACCATATTTGCGAAGCTGCTCGTCAATCAGATAGCGGGTCTCGGCCTCGGAAAGCTCCATGCTCTCGGATGCGGTTTCGCCTTTCTCTGCACGCTCCTTGGAGGTCTTAGAAGATGCCGCAGTGGATACTGCCTCGACCTGTTTGGAGAGCGCGGCGATCTTTTCCTCCTGCTCTTTGATAATCGCCTCATAGTCCGGCTGCACTACATTTTCAGGCATGACAAAATCAGGGGCAATATATCCCCAGTCGCCATATACCTCCATGAACCAAACCGCGAGGTTGTAGGTCATGGTGAGAAGAGTTTTGGCGTCCTCTACGGAGTCGGCGCCCGCATGGACAGCGTCATTTCGGGTTTTGCGAAGCGCATACAGGATGTCGTCGATTTTCTTGGGAAGCAGACCTTCCCGTTTCAGCAGACGAATTCGGTTTGCGTGGGTATTATCGATGGTTGGCTCCTTGATATGCTCAAAAGCAAAGATTTCCAGGACCAGGCGCTCACCAAACATGCCCAGTTTGTACAGACAGGCGTTAGCATCAGAATAGACATAGTTCTCCGCTGTTGCACCAATCTCTGCCAATGCAGGCCAATATCTGTTGAGAAATTCAAAGTTAGATTTCATATGCGCCCTCCTAACTTCAGCAATGTTTTTGATAATTTGGTATTATCGAAAGTTCATATGATTAATTTTACCAGAATACTTTCACAAATTCAATTTAAGAAAATGCGGTTACCATGTGTGCGGCACTTGTTTTGTTGACGCTTTATCGCAGTTTGTTTTTCTTGTTTACTGATATGCAAAATCTGAGCGGATCACAAAAGATGTCTGCCACATCCCATGAAAGTGTTTCTTAGTTGACCCACACCCTGACCCACATGGGGAAAAGCGTGGACGGAAACAGTGGAAAAGAAAGTGTCATAGACAATGTGAAGAGGTAGCGGAAACGGTTAAAAAGGCCGGTTTAGGGCCGGTTGGAGGTCTTTTGCACACTTCGTAATCAGCAGGTCGCGTGTTCAAGTCACGTTTCCAGCTCCATAAAGCCACACCAATCTGGATATTTTAAGCGGGACGCTTAGAGTATCAGAGGGTGCGGCTTTTTTATTTTCCTGAAATTTGTGTTCTAAAAAAGATATTTTCGAGGTATTCCGGGGCCTCGGAGGGACCTTCCCCTGGCTTGTCCCAGTTTCCGAGCCCCCAACAGGAATCAGCGCCCTATTTGAACACAGTCAGGGCACAAAAATCCGAAAAAATGATATACAAAAATTAGTGCGCCGGTTTGTTGGTTTCGTCAACCAGTAGGCCGGCGCTTTTTTGCTGCCCGGCGAATTCAAAAAGGGCACACACTTTTATGTCCGCTTTGCTGAATAGCTTTTTCGTGGATAAGATGGCATGATGGCGTTCACAAGCAGCAGCTCAGGAGCGGCCATTGAAAAAGGGCGTTTTGCACGGAGAAGGAGGTAAAAGCGCATGACCAAAGAAACCTATTTTGAGGAGCTGTCCTTCGCCCTGCGGCGGCGGGAGCTGCTACCCCGGCCGGTGGAGGAGGACGGCCTGCTCCCAGTGGAGTGGAACGGCCGCGCCCTGTGCCGGGTCACGGAGCGCGGTGCTGCCCGGTATGACCCCAACTAGGTGGACACAGACGGGGCAAAGGCCACCCTGGCCTAGGTCACGGAGGCGGCGGGGACGATAATGAAGTACATGAAGCTCCTGGAGACGGCCCCGCCGCTGAAGGCGGAGAGCCTGGCAGACGGCTACCGGGTGCTGGCAGAATTCAACGGTACGGTACTGGCCGGGGAAAAGACCCTGCTGGGGGCTCAATTCGTCACCTGGGCCTGGGACTATGACCGGAGAGGCGTCAGCAACGGCCACTACTACATGGAGGACTACCAAACCGCCAAGGAGGACTTCACCTTCCGCTCCGGGCTGATGGCCAGGGAGCAGGTTTTTGACCGGGAGCGGTTGGAGGAGCTGCGCCAGGCGGCACAGGGCTTCCTATGCGGCGAGGGCCCCGCCTCCTACCGGCAGGAATTCCGGTGCCAGCGCATTCTGGACCAGATTCGATACCAGTTACCCGAACCGAAGCAAAATCAAATACAAAAAGAGGGACCAAGCATTGAACAGTCTATGTGAAGGCGGCGCCGACAAAGGCGCCCCCTTTTACTATGCCCGGCATTTATTTGCCTCCTGTACCCACAAGCTGTACGCCCCGGATCATCCGGCGGACGCTCCGCCCGTGCCGGTGTGCACCCGCTCAGACCTGTGCCTGGGCTGCCCCTACCCAGCCCATGGCTTCCTCTGCTGGAGCACCGCCGGGGAATGCATGCGGACTAGGATGAAAAAATCCATACGGGAGGGAAAACGGATGACGCACGCAGTCCTGAGTAATTCGCGGCACCCGGAGTACGGCCAGCTCACAGTCCCTTTTCCCATCTCCCGGGGCGCCTATGACGACACGGTGGCAGCCCTGGCCTCTTTGGGTATCGGTGACCCGGTCGGCCGGGACTGCCGGGTGGATGAGCTCAACAGCAGTTTTCTCATCCTGAAGCGGCTGGAGAAGGTAGCGGTCAACGTGGACGAGCTGGACTATCTGGCCAAGCGGCTGGACAGCTCTGACATCAATGAAGCCGCCAAATTCCAGGCGATGACAGTGAAATGGGGCCTGTTCGAGATGACTGACCTAATCAACCTGACCTTCTGGTGTCAGCAGGCCACGATCATCACAGACTTTTCCGATTTGGAGGACATTGGCCGCCGGCACTATATGCCCCTGAACGGCGGGAGCTGCAGCACTGAGGAGCTGGAACGGCTGGATGCCCGCAAGGCGGCGCTGGATCTGATCCTCAACAGTGAAAGCACCTGCGTCACCCCCTGCGGCGTGGTCTATGACAACGACATGAAGCTGGAACACCACTACGATGGCCAGCACTTCCCATGCTATCTCTGTCAGCCCGCCATGCTGGTGGTGGGTATTTTCCCGAAGAATGCGCCGGAGGGATCAAGCGAGACCACATGGCTGACCCTGCCCTGTTCTGAGCAGTAGCTCAAGCGCGGCATACAGCAGTCCGGCCTGGACTTGGGCACGGCCAACATCCGGTATGAGGCTGTCATGCTTCCCTGGGAGGTGACGCAGGTGCTGGCCCCGGAAAGGGAAAGTCCCGTTGCCCTGAATATGGTCATTGCCCAGGACACCGAGTATGTCTTGCTGGACGAGCCCACCAACGACCTGGACATCCACCACGCCACCAATCTCATGAAGATCGTCCGGCGGCTGTGCGACGAGCTGGGCAAGACGGTAATCCTGGTTCTCCACGAGATCAACTAGGCCGCCTTCTACTCCGGCTACATCTGCGCTCTTCAGGACGGCAGGGTCGCCAAGTTCGGCACTGTGGAGGAGGTAATGACCAAAGAAACCCTGTCGGAGCTCTACCAGGTGGACTTCAAGATCATGACCATCGCGGGCCGGCCTCTGTCCATCTACTATTGAAGCCTCCGAGTTTTCAGTACTTTTGTCGAAAAGGAGAACCACCACATGAAGAAGAAAACCCCGCGCGCGCTCTCACTGGTCCTTGCCCTGGCCCTGTCTCTGGCGGACTGCGGCACAGGAGCCGCTCCACAGCCCCAGGGGGATACGGTGACCCTTACCGCCCTCAACGCCCAAAAGGAGCCCGCCGAGGTAGCGGTCCCCTATGATCCCCAGCGCATCGCCGTTCTGGATATGGCCACCCTGGACATCCTGGATGCCCTGGGGGTGGGCGGCCGGGTGGTGGGCGCCGCCGACACCAGCCTGGACTATCTCCAAACTACGTCGGCGGCGAGGTGTCCTGCCTGGGCACCATCAAAGAGGCCGGCCTGGAGGACACGGCCGGGGAACTCATGACCGGCTTTGACAGCCGCGTGGCGGCCCTGGCCTCCTTTTCCGAAGGCCGAACCGCCATTGTGTGGGCCTGGTTACCAGCGGCGGCTTCAATGTGCTGGGCAACGACGGCCGCTGCTCCCTCATCGGCCGGGAAGCGGGCTTTGCCAACGTGGGGGCGGACGCCCAGCCCGGCACCTCCACCCACGGCAACGAGGCCAGCTTCGAGTTCCTCGTGGACAAGGACCCCGACTATCTCTTTGTTCTGGACCGGGATGCCGCCATTGGCACCGACGGGGCCAAGCTGGCCCAGGAAGTGGTGGAGAACGAGCTGATGAAGGGCACCGCCGCCTACCGGGACGGCAGGATCGTCTACCTGGCCCATCCCGCCGTGTGGTACACCGCCGAGGGCGGCATCACCGCGCTGGACCGGATGCTCCGGGATCTTGAGGATCCCCTGCTGAAGTAAATACCGCAGAGCGGACCGGGATGAGCGCCGCTCATCCCCCCCCCCCCCCCCCCCCCCCCCCCCCCCCCTGCCGTTCCGCCTGCGGAATGCTTCCGGCTCCTGTTCCGTCTGTTTAAATTGGCTATTTATTCACTATGCTATTCTTATAACGAATATATAAAAATTATTAACTGTTATGGATCCGATATTATGAATATTTATACAGAATGACTATTGCATTTTTATACGGGTTGTATTATACTGGGAACACATCAGCTGGGCGGCCGGCCTCGCCGCCCCACAGGAGGTCATCAACATGTCTGAGATCAAGAAAGTCGTCCTGGCCTACTCCGGCGGTCTGGATACGTCCATCATCATCCCCTGGCTGAAGGAGAACTACAACGACCCCGAGATCATCGCCGTCTCCGGCGACGTGGGACAGGGGGCCGAGCTGGACGGCCTGGAGGAGAAGGCCATCAAGACCGGTGCGTCCAAGCTGTACGTCGAGGACCTGACCGACCAGATGGTGGACGAGGTCATCATCCCCTCCATGATGATGGGGGCCAAGTACGAGGACTATCTGCTGGGCACCGCCTTTGCCCGGCCCATCATCGCCAAGCGGCTGGTGGAGATCGCCAAGCAGGAGGGCGCCGACGCCATCTGCCACGGCTGCACCGGAAAGGGTAACGATCAGGTCCGCTTCGAACTGGCCATCAAGCGCTTTGCCCCCGAAATGAAGATCATTGCCCCCTGGCGGGAGTGGGACATCAAGAGCCGGGACGAGGAGGTCGACTACGCCGAGGCCCATAACGTCCCCCTGAAGATCAGCCGGGAGACCAGCTACTCCAAGGACAAGAACCTGTGGCACCTGTCCCACGAGGGCCTGGACCTGGAGGACCCCGCCAACGAGCCCCAGTACGACAAGCCCGGCTTCCTGGAGATGGGGGTCTCCCCCGCCATGGCCCCCGACGCCCCCGCCTATGTCACCATCGACTTTGAGAAGGGCTGGCCCGCGGCCGTGGACGGAGTGAAGATGAAGGCCAGCGACCTCATCCGCAGGCTCAACGAGCTGGGCGGCGCCAACGGCATCGGCCTGCTGGACATCGTGGAGAACCGGCTGGTAGGCATGAAGGACCGGGGCGTGTACGAGACCCCCGGCGGCACCATCCTCTACCGGGCCCACGAGGTGCTGGAGCAGATCACCCTGGACAAGGACACCAAGCACATGAAGCAGAAGCTGGCGGTAGACTTCGCCGACCTGGTCTACAACGGCAAGTGGTTCACCCCCCTGCGGGAGGCCCTCACCGCCTTCGCCACGGACACTCAGAAGTACGTCACCGGCACCGTGAAGCTCAAGCTCTACAAGGGCAACCTTATCACCGCCTCCATCTCCTCCCCCTGCACCCTGTACTCCGAGGATCTGGTCACCTTCGGGGAGAGCGACTACGACCAGACGGACTCCCAGGGCTTTATCAACCTGTGGGGCCTGCCCGACAAGGTCCAGGCCCTGCGGGAGCAGGGAAAGCTCTGAGCGGAGACCCTGTCTGATATCTTTTTCCGCCTGCGGACGGCAAAACTCCGCGAGGCAAAAGGAGCGATACTATGAAACTGTGGGCCGGACGGTTCCAAAAGGAGACGGATGCCCTGGTCAACGACTTCAACTCCTCCATTTCCTTTGACGCCCGGATGTACCGGGAGGACATCACCGGGTCCATCGCCCACGCGGCCATGCTGGGCAGGCAGGGGATCATCAAGGAGTACGAGGCCGAGAAGATCATCGACGGCCTCAAGGCCATCCTGGCCGACATTGAGGCCGGACAGGTGGAGTTCTCCCTGGAGAACGAGGATATCCACATGAATATCGAGACCATCCTCACCCAACGCATCGGGGACACGGGCAAGCGGCTGCACACCGCCCGCAGCCGGAACGATCAGGTGGCGGTGGACTTCCGGATGTATGTCCGCAAGGAGATCCAGGCCATCATCGGCCTGATCCTGGACCTGGAGAAGGTGCTGGTCAGGAAGGCCGAGGCCAATCTGGACACGGTCATGCCCGGCTACACCCACCTCCAGCGGGCCCAGCCCACCACCTTCGCCCACGCCATGATGGCCTACGCCAACATGTTCAAGCGGGACGTGACAAGGCTGGAGGACTGTCTGGCGCGGATGGACGAGTGCCCCCTGGGGGCGGGGGCCCTGGCTACCTCCACCTACCCGGTAGACCGGTTCCAGACCGCACAGGCTCTGGGCTTTTCCAAGCCCACCGACAACTCGCTGGACTCGGTGTCCGATCGGGATTTCGCCCTGGAGTTTCTCTCGGCCTGCTCCATTCTGATGATGCATCTGTCCCGCTTCTCCGAGGAGATCATTCTATGGTGCTCCTGGGAATTCAAGTTCGTGGAGCTGGACGACGCCTACTCCACCGGCTCGTCCATCATGCCCCAGAAGAAGAACCCCGATGTGGCCGAGCTGCTGCGGGGCAAGACGGGGCGGGTGTACGGCTCCCTCATCACCCTGCTCACCGTCATGAAGGGGCTCCCCCTGGCCTACAACAAGGACATGCAGGAGGACAAGGAGTGCGTCTTTGACGCCATCGACACGGTGGAGCTCTGCCTACCTGTGTTCACCGCCATGCTGGACACCCTCACCGTGCGGAAGGAGAACATGCGCCGGGCGGCCGCCGGCGGCTTCATCAACGCCACCGACTGCGCTGACTACCTGGTGAAGAAGGGGATGCCCTTCCGGGAGGCCTACCTGATCGTGGGCCGACTGGTCAGCCAGTGCATCAGAGCCGGTGAGACCCTGGACACCCTGTCCCTCAAGGACTTCAAGGCCGTATCCAAGGCCTTTGACGAGGATGTGTACCAGGCCCTGGAGCTCAGGACCTGCGTCAACGGCCGCAAGGTCTGCGGCGGCCCGGCGGCGGACAGCGTCCGGGTGCAGATCGGACATATCAGGGAATTCGTGGAGACACGCAGACATGGATAAGCCGAAGGTCTTTATCGACGGCCGGGAGGGCACCACTGGCCTTCAGCTCTGGGAGCGGCTCTCCCGGCGGACCGATCTCGAACTGCTGCGCATCGGCGAGGCCAGGCGCAAGGACCCGGCGGAGCGGAAAAAATACCTCAACGCGGCCGACCTGGTGTTTCTCTGCCTGCCCGATGCCGCCGCCTGGGAGGCGGTGGGGCTCATTGAGAACGGGCACACCCGGATCATCGATGCCTCAACCGCCCACCGTACCGCCTCCGGCTGGGTCTATGGCTTCCCGGAGCTGTACAAGGACCCAGAGCGCATCATCGGACAGGCCCGTCGGGTGGCTAATCCCGGCTGCCACGCCACCGGCTTCCTGGCCTCGGCAGCCCCCCTGTCCGCCCTCCATATTCTGCTCCGGGACTGCCCCCTCACCTGCTTCTCCCTCACTGGCTACTCCGGCGGAGGCAGAAAGATGATCGCCCAGTATGAGGCCCCCGACAAGCCGGCCGAGCTGTTCAGTCCCCGGCTCTACGGCACCGGCCTGCGCCACAAGCACCTGACCGAGATGCAGAAGGTGGCCGGGCTGGAGCAGCCCCCGGTGTTCTGCCCCGTGGTGGACGACTACTACAAGGGCATGGCTACCACCATCCAACTCCACAACCGCTATCTGCGGGGCCAGCCCACCGCCCGGGAGATCTGCCACATCCTGGCGGCCTACTACGCCGGCCAGCCCCTGGTCTCGGTGCGCTGGGGCGGGGATGCCCCCACCCTCCCCGCCAACGCTCTGGCGGGCACCGACCGGCTGGAGCTGGTGGTGTGCGGCCACGAGGAGCAGACCATCGTCACCGCCCTCTTCGATAACCTGGGCAAAGGCGCCTCTGGCGCGGCGGTGCAGAACATGAACCTGATGCTGGGCTTTGAGATGACGGCGGGCCTGGCCCTGGAAACCCCACCGGCGGGCAGTCCCGCCTCAGCAAGGAGTGAGCGAACATGAAGCAGATACCCGGCGGCGTCACCGCCCCCAAGGGCTTCCGGGCCTGGGGGGTCCACTGCGGCGTCAAGAGCAAAAAGGCAGACAAGAAGGACCTGACCCTCATCCTCTCCGACCAGGAGTGCGCGGCGGCGGCCGTGTACACCATGAACCGGGTCAAGGCCGCCCCCCTCTATGTCACCATGGAACACCTGGAGGACGGCACCGCCTGGGGCGTGGCGGCCAACAGCGGCAACGCCAACGCCTGCTGCCCCATGAGCCACGAGTACGCCGAGGAGATGGCCCGGCTGGCCGCCCGGGCCACCGGCCGCGCACCCGCCGACTTCGTGGTGGCCTCCACCGGCGTCATCGGCCAGACCCTCAACATCGCCGCCATCCGGGCGGGGATGCCGGAGGCGGCGGCGGGCCTCACCGCCGGGCCGGAAGGCTCCGACGCGGCGGCCCGCGCCATCATGACCACCGACACGGTGAAGAAGGAGCTTGCCCTCGCCTGCTCTATCGGCGGCAGGACCGTGACACTCGGCGCCATCGCCAAGGGCTCCGGCATGATCCACCCCAACATGGGCACCATGCTGTGCTTCGTCACCACCGACTGCGCCATCACCCGGGAGATGCTGGCCGAGGCCCTCCACGAGGTGGTCCCCCGCACCTTCAACCGGGTGACGGTGGACGGGGACACCTCCACCAACGACATGTGCGCGGTGCTGGCCAACGGCATGGCGGGCAATCCCCTCATCGAGTGGAAGGATGACGGCTACACCGTCTTTCTGAAGGCCCTCCGCCAGCTCTGCCAGGAGCTGGCCCGGGCCATCGCCGGGGACGGCGAAGGGGCCAGCCGCCTCATCACCTGCGCCGTGCGGGAGGCCCGCAGCGAGGAGAGCGCCGAGCGCCTGGCCAAGGCGGTGGTGGGCTCCCCCCTGGTGAAGGCCGCCATGTTCGGCGCCGACGCAAACTGGGGCCGGGTGCTGTGTGCCATGGGCTACTCCAAGGCCCCCTTCCGCCCCGAGTATGTGGACATTTCCTTCTCCTCCGCCGTGGGTGCTGTGGCCGTCTGCCGGGGCGGCATGGGTCTGGACTTCGACGAGGAGGCCGCCCGGAGCATCCTCTCCCAGGACGAGGTGGTCATCGACGTCCACCTCCACGAGGGAGAGCACGAGGCCACCTGCTGGGGCTGCGACCTGACGTACGAATATGTGAAGATCAACGGCGATTACAGAACATGAGAGGCGCAGCCCGCGCCCCTCTCCCCAAGGAGGCGAACCCCATGTCCGACGTGACCCTGCGGGCCCAGGTGCTGGCCGAGGCCCTGCCCTACATCCAGAAGTATTACGGAAAGACCATCGTCATCAAATATGGCGGCAGCGCCATGATCTCCCGGGAGCTGCGGGAAGCCGTCATCGGCGACGTCATTCTCCTCAGCCTAGTGGGCATCCATGTGGTGGTGGTCCACGGCGGCGGGCCGGAGATCTCCGCCATGTTGAAGAAGCTGGGCAAGGAGTCCCGCTTCGTGGACGGCCTGCGCTGTACCGACACCGAGACCATGGACGTGGTGCAGCAGGTGCTCTGCGGCAAGGTGAACAAGAACCTGGCGGCCACCCTCAACCGCCGGGGCGGGCGGGCCATCGGCCTGTGCGGCTTGGACGCCGGTCTGTTCCAGGCCAGACTGCTGGACGCGAAGTACGGTCTGGTGGGCGAGCTCGCCAGGGTGGACCCCGCCCCGGTCCGGGACTGCCTGACGGCTGGCTACATCCCCGTGGTGTCCACCGTGGCTCAGGGGGTGGACGGCGAAAACGCCTACAACATCAACGCCGACACGGCTGCCGCCAGGCTGGCGGTGGCTCTGGGGGCAGAGAAGCTCATCCTCCTCACCGACGTGCACGGCCTGCTGCGGGATCCGGCGGACGAGAGCACCCTTCTCCAGAAGGTGGGCCTGTCCGAGGTGCCCCTGCTGGTGCGGGAGGGGGTCATCCAGGGAGGCATGATTCCCAAGGTGGAGTGCTGCGTGGAGGCGGTGCGCTCTGGCGTGGAGCGCACCCACATCCTGGACGGCCGCATCCCCCACTCCATTCTCATCGAGCTGCTCTCCGACGAGGGCATCGGCACCATGATCCTGTAAGGAGGCGCAGACATGACCTTTGACGAACTCAAGGCGCTGGACCACGCCCACACCCTCCAGACCTACGGCCGCTTCGACGTGGACGTGGACCACGGACAGGGGGCCACCCTCTGGGACCTGGCCGGCAGGACATACATCGACTTCACCTCGGGCATCGGGGTGTGCTCGGTGGGCTACGGGAACGAGAAGTGGGCCCGGGCCATCTACGACCAGGCCCTCACCCTGGGCCACATCTCCAACCTGTTCTACTCCCAGCCCTACGCCCGGCTGGCCGGCGCCCTCTGCGCCCGGTCGGGCATGGCGGCGGCCTTCTTCGGCAACTCGGGCGCGGAGGCCAACGAGGGGCTTCTCAAGCTGGCCCGCAAATACAGCCACGACAAGTACGGCGCCGGCCGCGGCACCATCCTGACCCTGCGCAACTCCTTTCACGGCCGCACCCTCGCCACCCTTGCCGCTACCGGCCAGGACGTGTTCCACCAACACTTCTTCCCCTTCCCGGAGGGCTTCCGCCACACCGGCGCCAACGATCTGGCCGACGTGGAGGCCCAGGCCGGGGAGGACGTGTGCGCCGTGCTGCTGGAGCTGGTCCAGGGCGAGGGCGGCGTGCTCCCTATGGACCGGGACTTCGTCCGCGCCCTGGCCGGCCTGTGCGAGCAGCGGGACTGGCTGCTGCTGGTGGACGAGGTGCAGACCGGCATCGGCCGCACCGGCACCCTCTTCGCCTTCCAGCAGTACGGCATCCGGCCCGATGCCGTCTCCTTTGCCAAGGGCATCGCCGGCGGCCTGCCCATGGGCGGCTTCCTTGTGAACGAGAAGTGCCGGCCGGTGCTGGGCCCCGGCAGCCACGCCTCCACCTTTGGGGGCAACCCCGTCTGCTCCGCGGCCGCCCTGGCGGTGCTGGACATCCTGGACGAGGCGGCCCTGAACCGGGTCAGGGAGAAGGGGGCCTATCTTCGGGAACACATCGAGGCAATGGGCAAGCAATGCCTGGGTGCCACCCGGGGCCTGGGCCTCATGATCGGGGTGGAGGTCCGCCCCGGCTGGAGCAGCAGGGAGCTGGCCGCCCGGTTGGCCGGACACGGCCTGCTGGTGCTCACCGCCGGCCCCGCCCTGCGGCTGTTGCCCCCCCTGACCATCACGAAGGGCGAGATGGACCAGGGCCTGGCCATCCTGGACCGGGGCCTGGAGTGACCCCGGGTTGCGCCCGCCATTTTTGTATGAGGTGAACGAGATGAAAGACCTGCTGAAGCTGCTGGATCTCTCCAGAGAGGAGATCGTCCGCATCCTGGACGTGGCTGACCAGATGAAGTACGACCAGAAGCACCGCCTGCCCCACCCCCGCCTCCAGGGCAAGACCCTGGCCATGATCTTCGAGAAGAACTCCACCCGCACCCGGGTCTCCTTTGAGACCGGCATGTTCCAGCTGGGGGGCCACGCCCTCTTCCTCTCCGGCAGGGAGAGCCAGATCGGCCGGGGCGAGCCGGTGGAGGACACCGCCCGGGTGCTCTCCCGCTACTGCGACGGCATCATGATCCGCACCTACTCCCAGGAGGAGGTGGAGAAGCTGGCCCGGTATGCCGACATCCCCGTCATCAACGGCCTCACCGACTTCGCCCACCCCTGCCAGGTGCTGGCCGACCTCATGACCATCCGGGAGCGCAAGGCCAGGCTGGAGGGGCTGAAGATGTGCTTCATCGGCGACGGCAACAACATGGTCAACTCCCTCATCGTGGGCTGCCTGAAGGTGGGCATGGAGGTGTCCGTGGCCTGCCCCGAGGGCTATGACCCCCACCCCGATGTGCTGGCCTTCGCCCGGGAGGCGGGCCACGGGTTCTCCCTGGTGCGGGATCCCCTGGAGGCCGCGGCGGGGGTCGACGTGGTGTTCACCGACGTGTGGGCCTCCATGGGCCAGGAGGAGGAGGCCGCCCAGCGGCGGGCCGCCTTCCGGGGCTACCAGGTCAACGAGGCCCTGATGGCCGTCACCGATCCCGGCTGCATGGTGCAGCACTGCCTGCCCGCCCACCGGGGGGAGGAGATCACCGCCGAGGTCTTTGAGGCCCACGCCGGCGAGATCTTCGACGAGGCGGAGAACCGCCTCCACGCCCAGAAGGCCGTCCTCTGTCTCCTGATGGGCTGGGACGCCCGGTAAACGGCCGCCCCAGCCTGCGCAGCAGTTTGCCGAAAGAAATGCACGGGAGCTCTCATACTGAAAGACGGGCCCCCCCCCCCCCCCCCCGTCTCTGCGTCCGGGCTTGCGTTGTCAGTGGTCAGGCCGCACCTGTGCAGAAGCGCACCAGAATGGCGGCCGCCTGGGCCCGGGTCGCCCCACCGCCGGGCTTCAGGGCAGCGGGACCGGCCCCGCTGATGAGGCCGCCGGCATAGGCCCACGGCATAGGGGCTGATCTTCTCTGCATCCGCATAGGCGGACAAATCTGCCCTAGCTGACACATCGCGGCCCTGGCTGCGGGCGTAGCGGTAAAGGATGGCGGCCATCTGCTCCCGGGTGATGGTGTCCCTTGGTCCGAAACGCCCGTCTCCATACGGTGGAGGATGGTCACGATCATCCCCCGGGTGGTAGTCACCTCCGGGGAAAATCGTCCGTCGCCGGTGCCGGCCATGAGGCCCGCTTCGGCGGCGTAGCGCACTGCGCTCTCATACCAGGCCCCGGATACCACGTCCACAAAGAAGGGCTCCGCGCCGGGCTTGGTGAAGTATGCCACCACACTGTCGCCGGAGAGCTCGCCCGTCTTGGCGGCGCTCCACTCCGCTGCTCCGGCATCGGCCTTCACGCTCAGGGTATAGCTGCCGGTTAGTTCGGCGCCGGTGACCTTGATGATGATGACGGGGACGGAGGCACCTCGCTTCATGGTGATGGTAATGGTCCCGTCCTCCCACTTCTGGTCGTACAGGTCGGCACTGATGGTCTTGTCATAGGACACACGGACCTCATTGCTACTGGCCTCAACACCCAGGTTGCCCAGCTTGTCTACGGGTACCACGCTATACCTATAGGTCAGGTTGTTGGCCGCGCCCAGATCATCCGTGTAGGTATCCGAGGTGGTAAAGCCGATGGCCTTGCCGTTACGGCGGATCTCATAGCCCAGCAGTTTTTCACTGTCGGCGTGCCTCATGGTCAGAGTCACCCTAGGTTACGGCGTATCACTTTCCACCCGGGGAGAAAGCCGTTCTCTTTATTTTATCCCCCCGCAGAATTTGAGCTATTCATCTCTTTTCTGGCCCCACCCCCGCTGTAATCCTTTGCCGCGGCGACGAAGTCCCGGAACAGGGGATGGGCCCTATTCGGCCGGGACTTGAACTCCGGGTGGAACTGGACGGCCAGGAACCAGGGATGATCCGGCAGCTCCACCATCTCCACTAGCTTCCCGTCGGGGGACAGGCCGGACAGGACCAACCCCTTCTCCGTCAGCAGGGAACGGAAGTCGTTGTTAAACTCATAGCGGTGGCGGTGGCGCTCGGAGATATCCTCCGCACCGTAGGCCTGATAGGCTCTGGTGTCATGCGTCGTGATATAACAGGGGTAAGCACCCAGACGCATGGTCCCGCCCTTGTCAGTGATGCCTTGCTGGTCGGGCATCAGGTCAATGACCGGATGGGCGGTGGCTGCCAGTTCACTGGAATGAGCATCGGTCAGACCGGCCACATGGCGGGCGAACTCCACCACCGCCATCTGCATCCCCAGGCAGATGCCGAGATAGGGAACCTGATTCTCGCGGGCCCAACAGACGGCGGAGATCATCCCCTCGATTCCCCGGTTCCCAAAACCGCCGGGCACGATGATCCCAGCGCACCCAGCCAGCAGTTCCGCGGCATTGCTGTCGTTGATGTCCTCGGAGTCCACCCAACGGACATCCACCTGCACCCCGTTTTCGATCCCACCGTGGGTCAGCGCCTCCACCACGGAGATATAGGCGTCGTGGAGGGCCACATATTTCCCCACCAGGGCGATCTCCAACCGGCCCGCCGGGCGTTTGGCTCGCTCCACCATGGCACGCCACTCCTCCAGGTGGGGCTTACTGACGGGAAGTCCCAATACCTCGCACACCGCTTTTGCCAACCCGGCCTCCTCCAGCATCAGCGGCACTTCGTAGAGGATGGGGGCGGTCTCGTTGGAGATGACCCGCTCCGGCGGCACATTGCAGAACAGGGCGATCTTGTCCCGCACCTTCTGGGACACCGGCCCGTCGCAGCGGCAGAGGATCACATCCGGCTGGATGCCCAGGCCCAGCAGCTCCTTTACAGAATGCTGGGTGGGCTTGCTCTTGGGCTCCCCGGTGCCGGGAATGGAGACGATGAGGGAGACGTGGAGGTAAAGCACATTCTGCCGCCCCACCTCAGCGGCCACCTGACGGATGGCCTCCAGGAAGGGCTGGGACTCGATGTCTCCCACCGTGCCGCCGATCTCGGTGATGACCACGTCCACCTCCTCCCGGCGGCCAACCCGGTAGATGCGCTCCTTGATCTCACCGGTGATGTGTGGGATGACCTGGACCGTGCCCCCCAAGAAGGCCCCCTCACGCTCCCGGCTGAGGACGGACCAGTAGACCTTTCCGGAGGTGATGGAGGAGTCCACCGTCAAATCTTCGTCGGTGAACCTCTCGTAATGGCCCAAGTCCAGGTCGGTCTCCGCCCCGTCCTCGGTAACGAACACCTCCCCGTGCTGATAGGGGTTCATAGTGCCCGGGTCAATGTTCAGGTAGGGGTCGAACTTCTGGAGGGCCACCTTCAGCCCCCGGGCCTTCAGTAGCCGTCCCAGAGAGGCCGCCGCTATTCCTTTCCCCAGGCCGGATACCACCCCGCCGGTGATGAAGATATACTTTGCCATACCGATCCCTCCCTTGGGTAAGTTGGAAGTTCAAATTTTGACGCGTCAGAACCCGCTGGCCCCGTAATTTTTCAGTGCCCGGGCGGAGGGGTCATCCACGTTGCAGCCCTCCCAGGCCCGATTTGGCATCCAGAAGTCCTTGATCATCCGGGCCTGGCCGGGGTAGTACCGCTCGAACAGGTCCCGATAGAGCAGGCTCTCCCGGGTGAAGGGCGGGCGGTACTGGTATTGGGCGCAGCCCCGAGTGAAAGCTAGGTCGCTGTACTGCGCTCTGGCATATTCCTTCAGATCATCCACCATAGAGTGGCCCACCGCGTCGGAGAAGGCCGCCTTCTCCCGCCACAGGATCTCGTCAGGCAGCAGAGCATCGGACTGGAAGGCCCGGCGGAGCAGATACTTGCCCTTGCCGCAACGGTTGACCTTCAACGCCGGGTCCACCGACATGACATACTCCACAAAGTCCAGGTCCCCGAAGGGCACCCGGGCCTCCATGGACCAGCCGCTGATACACCGATCCGCCCGGAGCACATCGTACATGTAGAGCTCCTCCACCCGCTTTTCCGCCTCAGCCTGGAAGGCAGCGGGAGAGGGGGCAAAGTCGGTGTACTTATAGCCGAAGAGCTCGTCGGAGATCTCCCCGGTGAGGAGCACCCGGATGTCGGTAGTCTCGCGGATGGCCTTGCAGCACAGGTACATGCCTACGCTGGCCCGGATGGTGGTAATGTCCCAGGTGCCCAGGGCGGCCACCACTTTGGGCAGAGCGGCTATCACGTCGTCCCGGGTGATGATCACCTCCGTGTGGTCCGCCCCGATGAACTGCGCTGCCTTCCGAGCGTACTTCAGATCGATGGCGTCGGTGTCCATGCCGATAGCGAAGGTGCGGATAGGCTTTCCAAGCAGCCGGGCGGCGATGGCACACACCAGGCTGGAGTCCAGTCCGCCAGAGAGAAGAAAGCCCAGGGGGGCATCGGCGTCCAGCCGCTTGTCCACCGCGGCGATAAGCTTGTCATGGATGTTCTGGCAGACGGTGTCCATGTCGTCGGACCGGCTGAGGCCGGGACGGGCGGGGTTGGCGTAGCGGACAAACCGTCCCCGGTACCAGTAGTGTCCCGGAGGGAAAGGGAGGATCTGCTCACACAGGCCCACCAGCTGCTTGGCCTCGCTGGCGAAGAGAATGCCGCCGTCAGGATCGCAGCCATAGAAGAGGGGCCGGATGCCAATGGGGTCCCGGGCGGCAACGTATTCGTCCGCCTCCCCATCGTAGAGGATCAGGGCGAACTCCGCGTCCAGCCGGGCAAACATGTCCAGCCCGTACTCCCGGTACATGGGCAGCAGGAGCTCGCAGTCGCTGCCGCTGCGGAAGGTGTAGCCCCTCTGCTCCAGCTCTGCGCGCTGCCTCCGCCAGCCGTAGAGCTCCCCGTTGCACACCACCTGGTCAGGCCCCAGGGCGAAGGGCTGCATCCCACGCTCGTCCAGCCCCATAATGGACAGACGGCGAAAGCCCAGCCAGCCGGAGGCGGTTTCCGCCACCCGGGCCATGTCAGGGCCCCTGGTATAGGCCCGGTCCAGACAGGCCAAGACCTCTTCCCGCCCCCTGGTCTTTTGGGTAAATCCCACGATCACGCACATAGAAAGCACCTCCAAAAATGTTTGCGCAGCCCTCGTCCTCTTGATTAGGACGAATGCTGCGCTCCGCGGTGCCACCTAATTTGCCGCCGGACGGCGGCCCCTTTTCCGGCTCTGACAAGTCGGCGCGATGTAACGGTCGCAGCCCGTTCCCCCTACTGGCGCGGTGCGTTCGGGTTTCCGCTCCGGAGTGTTCTTCCCGCGGCCTCCTGTGCGGGGCTTTCACCATCCCCCGCTCGCTGGGACTGAGTCCCCGCAGTACTCTTCTCCCTCATTGCGTTTAACGGTATTGCCTGAAAAAACGGACAAGGGCGCTGTGGTCCATGCCACAGCGCCCTTGCTGTTATGGGATATTATAGTGACCGCCGCCCCCATTGTCAAGAAAAACTTTCGGCGGGCGTCCCCAATTTCCCTCAGAGGCGGATGGGATAGTTGCCAGTGAAGCATCCGTCGCAAAAGCCGCAGCCAGCGTCCGGGGCGATCTGATGTAGGATCTTCAGCGGCAGAAAGCCTAGGCTGTCCGCGCCGGTGAGGGCGCAAATCTCCTCCGGGGAGCGGTCATGAGCGATCAGGTGCTCACTGTCCGGAATGTCCGTCCCGAAGTAGCAGGGGGCGATGAAGGGCGGTGCGGAGATGCGCAGGTGGACCTGCACGGCGCCGGCCTCCCGCAGCAGGACTACGATCTGGCGGGAGGTGGTGCCCCGGACGATGGAGTCGTCGATCATCACCACCCGCCTCCCCTCCACACAGCTGCGCAGCGCCCCCAACTTAATGCGCACCGCCTGCTCCCGGCTGCGCTGATCCGGGGTAATGAAAGTGCAGCCGATATAGCGGTTTTTGACCAGACCCACTCCATAGGGGAATCCTCGACTCCTCCGCATAACCCATGGCTGCGTCCAGACCGGAATCTGGGATGCCGATGACTACATCCGCCTCCACCGGCCAGGTCTGAGCCAGCAGCCGGCCTGCCCGCCGCCGGGCCTCATAGACGGACTGACCGCAGAGCATGGAGTCCGGCCGGGCGAAATAAATGTGCCTGCCGCCCCTTTGTCAAGAGCTCCCCATACCGGCGGTGCAGATAGCTCATTTATGAAAGTCTATTTTATACTTCCTGCACAAATATGGAGAGCCGTCTGGCTATTTGTCTTAGTGGCGAAGCAAAATTGAGTTGAACTTGCAAAAACATCTTGACATGGAATTGCGGTTCGCGTATAATTTGCCCATAGTTTAGGACAAAGGCGTTCCGAACCAACAGGTCGGCCTGCCTTTGTCCTCTTTTTATTTTAACTTTACTTGAAAGAATGAGAGGAGTGTCCTGCATGTCGTACAGCAAGGAAGACATCATCCGTATGGTAAAAGAAGAGGATGTGGAGTTCATCCGCCTTCAATTCACCGACATTTTCGGTCAGCTCAAGAACGTGGCCATCACCGCATCTCAGATTGAGAAGGCGGTGAATGACCAGGTCATGTTCGACGGCTCCTCCATCGAGGGTTTTGTCCGCATCGACGAGTCGGATCAGTACCTGTACCCCGACCTGGACTCCTTCGCCATCTTCCCCTGGCGGCCCAGCCACGGCAGGGTAGCCCGGCTCATCTGTGACGTCCATGACCCGGACGGAAAACCCTTCGTGGGCGACCCCCGGCACGTCCTCAAGCGGGCTCTGAAAAGGGCGGAGGAGATGGGCTTTGATGCCTTCAACGTAGGTCCAGAGGCGGAATTCTTCCTCTTCCAGACTGATGACGAGGGCAAGCCCACCACCCGTACCAACGACGAGGCGGGCTACTTCGATCTGGGCCCCCTGGACCACGGGGAGGGCACCCGGCGGGAGATCTGCATGGCCCTAGAGCAGATGGGCTTTGAGATCGAGGCCAGCCACCACGAGGTAGCCCAGGGCCAGCACGAGATCGACTTCAAGTACGCCGACGCCCTGCGTACCGCGGACAACATTATGACCTTCAAGCTGGCAGTCAAGACCCTAGCCCAGAAAAATGGCCTCCACGCCACCTTTATGCCCAAGCCCATCTTCGGCATCAATGGCTCGGGGATGCACACTAACATGTCCCTGTTCCAGGGCGGGAAAAATGCCTTCTACGACCCGGATGACCCAAAGGGCCTGTCTAAAGAGGCATATTCATTCATCGCCGGTCTGCTGGCCCACGTGAAGGGCATGGCGGCGGTGACCAACCCCCTGGTGAACTCCTATAAGCGGCTGGTGCCCGGCTACGAGGCTCCCTGCTACCTGGCCTGGTCTGCCTCCAACCGCTCCGCCCTTATCCGTATCCCCGCCGCCCGGGGGCAGTCCACCCGGGTGGAGCTCCGCTCTCCCGACCCGGCCTGCAACCCCTACCTGGAGCTGGCTGTCTGTCTGGCCGCCGGGCTGGACGGCATCGAGAAGGGCCTCACCCCGCCCCCGGAGGTCACCGAGAACATCTTCGACATGAATGCCGCCGCCCGAAAAGCTCACGGCATCGACTCTCTGCCCGACTCCCTGGAGGAGGCCATCCACGCTCTGGAGGCCGATCCCTTGGTGCTGGACACCCTGGGAGAGCATGTGGCAGCCAACTATATTGAGGGCAAGCGGAAGGAATGGGAGGAGTACCGCACCCGCGTCTCCTCCTGGGAACGGGAGAAGTACATCATCAATTATTAAAGCGATCCCATCCCAACAGGGGAGTGAACGCACATGGAAAAGATCATTGTGGCCTTTGAGAGCGAAAAGACCGCCCTGCGTGTAAAGGAACTGCTGGAGGGGGGCGGCGCGGCCGCCTGCTTGGTGTGCCGCACCGCCGACCAGGTGCGGCGGGCCATAAACAAGCTGCCAGTGCCGGCGGTGGTGTGCGGCTACAAGCTGGGGGATCAGACGGCGGAGCTGTTCTTTGAGGACCTGCCCCCCTCCTGCGCCATGCTGGTGCTGGCTCACCAGGACCGATTGGATCTTCTGGGGAATGACGACATCTTCCGCCTGCCATCCCCGGTAAGCCGTGGGGATCTGCTGGCTGCGGTGCGGCTGCTGCTGCAAGTGGGGCGCAGGCTGGAGCGGTACGGGCGCCCCTGTCACAGTGGGGAGGATCGGAGACTCATCGACCGGGCTAAGGCCCTGCTCATGGACCGCCATGGCATAACAGAGGAGCAGGCCCATTACTATTTGCAGAAAAAAAGTATGGACAGCAGGACAAAATTGGCCCAGACCGCCCGGCTGGTGCTGGACAGCAAAACGATGGAATAGAGGCGGAGACGAGGTGGTCTCACGGCGACGGTCGGGAGACGGACCGCCGCCGTTTTTATGGAAAGAGGCGAGACGCATGAGGGAAAAAGCGGCTGAAGGGAGAGGGCTGTACCGCCCGGAATTCGAGCATGACGCCTGCGGCATTGGCGCCGTGGTGGACATACAGGGCCGGGCCAGTCATGAGACAGTGGACGATGCCCTGAAGATCGTGGAGAAGCTGGAGCACCGGGCGGGCAAGGATGCCGAGGGTAAGACCGGCGACGGGGTGGGCATACTCACCCAGATCCCCCACGCGTTTTTTGCCAGGGCGGCGGCGGAGGCGAGCATCGCCCTGCCCGGACGGCGGGACTACGGCGTGGGCATGTTCTTCCTGCCTCGGGACGGTTTGAAACGCCGGCAGGCCCAGAGACAGTTCGAACTGGTGACCGAGAAGGAAGGCATGGCTTTCCTGGGCTGGCGGGAGGTGCCCGTGCACCCGGAGATTCTGGGCCAGCGAGCCAGGGACAAAATGCCTAGCATCTTCCAGGCTTTTGTGGCCAGGCCGGAGGAAACGGCTCCCGGCTTGGATTTTGACCGAAAGCTCTATGTAGCCCGGCGGGTATTCGAGCATCTGAGCGGGGACACCTACGTGGTCTCCCTGTCCAGTCGCACCGTGGTCTACAAGGGCATGTTCCTGGTCCACCAGTTGCGGGCCTTCTACCCCGACCTGCAAAGCATAAACTATACCTCCGCCTTGGCCATCGTCCACTCCCGGTTCTCGACCAACACCAACCCCTCCTGGGAGCGGGCCCACCCCAACCGGCTAATAGCCCACAACGGGGAGATCAACACCATCCGGGGCAACATGGACCGGATGCTGGCCCGGGAGGAGACCATGTTTTCCCCCCTGCTGGCAACGGATAGGGACAAGGTGCTGCCGGTGGTGAACGCCTCCGGCTCTGATTCCGCCATGCTGGACAACACCCTGGAGTTCCTGATGATGGCGGGGATGGACCTTCCCCTGGCGGTGATGGCCTGTATCCCTGAGCCCTGGCGGAATGACTGCACCCTCTCCCGCTCCCGCCGGGACCTATACCACTACTACGCCACCCTCATGGAGCCCTGGGATGGCCCGGCGGCCATCCTGTTCTCCGACGGGGACGTGGTGGGAGCGGTGCTGGACCGCAACGGCCTGCGCCCTGCCCGGTACTACCTCACCGAAGACAGCCGGCTCATTCTCTCCTCCGAGGTGGGGGTGCTGGACATCCCACCAGAGCATATCGTGGAAAAGTCCCGGCTGCGGCCGGGCAAGATGCTGCTGGCGGACCTGAGGCAGGGGCAGATCATTGACGACCAGGAACTGAAGGAGGGCTACGCCGCCCGGCAACCCTATGGAGAGTGGCTGGACACCAATCTGCTCCGTCTGGCCGACCTGCCCATCCCAAACCAGCGGGTGGAGCGGCACAGCCGGGAGGAACTTAGCCGCCTTCAGAAGGCCTTCGGCTACACCTATGAGGACGTGAACGACACCATCCTGCCCATGGCCCGCACCGGGGCGGAGCCCACCGCCGCCATGGGGGTGGATATCCCCCTGGCGGTGCTGGACAACAGGGATCGGCCCCTCTTCTCCTACTTCAAGCAGCTCTTCGCCCAGGTGACCAACCCACCCATGGATGCTATCCGGGAGGAGATCGTCACCGACACCACCGTCTACGCGGCCGATGACGGAAATCTGCTCCAGGAACAGCCGGACAACTGCCGGGTGCTCCAGATCCACAACCCCGTTCTCACCTCCACCGACCTGATGAAGATCAAGGCCATAAACCGACCTGGCTTCCACGCAGCCACCGTGTCCCTGCTCTATTACAAGGGCACCCACCTGGATCTGGTACTGGACCGGCTGGCGGTGGCGGTGGACAGGGCGTACCGGGAGGGGGCCAACATTGTCATCCTTTCCGACCGGGGGGTGGACGAGAACCACGCGGCCATCCCCTCTCTGCTGGCGGTGTCTGCCATGGAGCAGCACCTGGTTCGCACCGGGAAGCGCACCGCCGTATCTATCCTCCTGGAATCCGCTGAGCCCCGGGAGGTCCACCACTTCGCCGCCCTGCTGGGCTATGGCGCCCGGGCAGTGAACCCCTACTTGGCGGAGGAGACCATCGTGGATCTGATCGAGGAGGGCCTGCTGGACAAGGACTTCCACACCGCAGTGGCCGACTACACCGCCGCCGTCCTCCACGGGGTGGTGAAGATCGCCTCCAAAATGGGCATCTCCACCCTCCAGTCCTACCAGTCTGCCCAGATCTTCGAGGCGGTGGGCATACGGCAGGATGTAATCGACAAGTACTTTACCAACACCGTCTCACGGGTGGGGGGCATCGGCCTGGAGGAGATGGCCGCCGCAGTGGAGCGGAACCACGACCGCGCCTTCGACCCCTTGGGACAGGAGACTGACCTGACCTTGGAGAGCCTGGGGGAGCACAAGGCCCGAGCCGGTGGGGAGGACCACCTCTATAATCCACAGACCATCCATCTGCTCCAGCAGGCCGTCCGCTGGGAGGATTACGGGCTCTTCAAGCAGTACACCGCCCTGGTGGACGATGAGACAAAGCCCCACACCCTCCGTGGCCTGATGGAGATGAAATATCTGGGCGAGCCCATCCCCTTAGAGGAGGTGGAGAGCGAGGATTCTATCGTCAAACGCTTCAAGACCGGGGCCATGAGCTACGGCTCCATCTCCCGTGAGGCCCACGAGTGCCTGGCCCAAGCCATGAACCTGCTGGGGGGCAAGTCCAACTCCGGCGAGGGGGGCGAGGAAGACGACCGGCTGGGGGACCCGGAGCGGTACTCCGCCATCAAGCAGGTGGCCTCCGGCCGCTTCGGGGTCACCAGCGCCTACCTGGTGAGCGCCAGAGAGATCCAGATCAAAATGGGGCAGGGGGCCAAGCCCGGCGAGGGCGGCCACCTGCCCGCCGGGAAAGTCTACCCATGGATCGCTTGGTGCCGCCACTCCACCCCCGGCGTCACCCTGATCTCTCCTCCGCCCCACCACGACATCTACTCCATCGAGGATCTGGCCCAACTGATCTATGATTTGAAGTGCGCCAACCGTCAGGCCCGCATCTCGGTGAAGCTGGTCAGCGAGGCGGGGGTGGGTACCGTCGCTGCCGGGGTGGCCAAGGCAGGGGCCCAGGTGATCCTCATCTCCGGCTACGACGGAGGCACCGGCGCGGCCCCTCGTACCTCCATCCACAACGCCGGTCTGCCTTGGGAGCTGGGGCTGGCGGAGGCCCACCAGACCCTGATCCAAAACGGCCTGCGGTCCCATGTGGTGCTGGAGACTGACGGCAAGCTCATGAGCGGCCGGGACGTGGCTATCGCCTGTATGCTGGGAGCGGAGGAGTTCGGCTTCGCCACCGCCCCTCTGGTCACTCTTGGCTGCGTCATGATGCGGGTGTGTAACTTGGACACCTGCCCCGTGGGGGTGGCCACTCAGAACCCGGAGCTGCGGAAACGGTTCACAGGCAAGCCGGAGTACGTGGTCAACTTCATGCGCTTCGTCGCCCGGGAACTACGGGAGCATATGGCCCGGCTTGGGGTGCGCACGGTGGACCAGCTGGTAGGCCGCACCGACCTGCTGCGGGTACGGAAGCCCGCTGTCAACCAGCGGGCGGCCACGGTGGACTTGTCCGCCATTCTGGACAGTGCTTACGCCGGCTGGCCAAAGACCCGCTTTGATCCGGCGGACGCCTATGACTTCCATCTGGAGGACACAGTGGATCTGCGGGTACTGGAACAGAAGCTGGGCGTCGCCCTTGAGAAAGGCGACCATAGGCGGCTGGAACTGGCGGTGTCCTCCACCGACCGGGCAGTGGGGACTATCCTTGGTTCGGATATCACTCTCCTCCACGGGGAGGCACTCCCCGACGACACCTTTGTGGTAAAGTGTACCGGCGGGGGAGGCCAGTCCTTCGGCGCCTTCCTGCCCCGCGGCCTCACCCTGGAGCTGGAGGGGGACGCCAACGACTACCTGGGCAAGGGCCTCTCCGGAGGGAGGATCATCGTCTATCCGCCCAAGGACAGCCCCTTTGACCCGGCAGAGAACATTCTGGTGGGCAACGTGGCCCTCTATGGAGCCACCTCCGGCCAGGCCTTTCTCAACGGCGTGACCGGGGAGCGGTTCTGCGTGCGCAACTCCGGCGCCGACGCGGTGGTGGAGGGAGTGGGGGACCACGGATGCGAGTATATGACCGGGGGCCGGGTGGTAATCCTGGGCCCCACGGGCCGCAATTTCGCCGCCGGCATGAGCGGTGGGATAGCGTATGTGCTGGACGAGGACCATGACCTGTACCTGCGGCTGAACAAGGAACTGGTGTCCATGGGCCCGGTCACGGAAGAGGGAGATATAGAAGCGCTGCGAGGCCTGATCCAGGCTCACGCAGAGGCCACCGGCTCCCCCAAAGCCGGACGAATTTTGGCCAATTTCGGAGCCTGGTTGCCTAAATTCAAGAAGATTTTGCCCCACGACTACGACCGGATGTTGCGTACCATCGCCTGGTACGAGGCCCAGGGTATGGGCCGGGTCCAGGCAGAGACGGAGGCGTTCTATGTCAACGCCAGAGGAAAGGGGGACTGACCGTGGGAAAGCCCACTGGATTTCTGGAATATGCCCGGCAGGGCAATCCCTGCCAGCCACCGCTGGAGCGGGTGGCGTACTGGAACGAATTCCATCCCCGGCTGGGCCGGGAGGAGCGGCAACGGCAGGGGGCCCGGTGCATGGCCTGCGGCGTGCCCTTCTGTCAGTCAGGGGCGGTGTTGAACGGTATGGTCTCCGGCTGCCCACTGCACAATCTGGTGCCCGAGTGGAACGACCTGGTGTACCGCAGAAAGCTTGGCCGCGCTTTGGAGCGGCTACTGAAAACCAACGACTTCCCAGAGTTCACCGGCCGGGTGTGCCCCGCCTTGTGTGAGGCGGCCTGCACCTGCGGCCTAAACGGCCAGCCGGTGACGGTGAAGGACAACGAACTGGGGATCATCGAGGAGGCCTGGGAGCAGGGACTCATGTACCCTCGGCCGCCCGAGACCCGCACCGGTAGGACCGTGGCGGTGGTGGGCTCCGGCCCCGCCGGGCTCTCCTGCGCTCAAAGGCTTAACCGCCGAGGTCACAGCGTCACCGTGTTCGAGCGGGCCGACCGACCCGGCGGCCTGCTGATGTACGGCATCCCCAACATGAAGCTGGAAAAGTCGGTGGTCCAGCGGCGGCTGGATCTGATGGCGGCGGAGGGGATAGCCTTCCGCACCGGTGTGGACGCGGGCCGGGACGTGGGTCAGGAGGAGCTGAGAGAACAGTTTGACGCGGTGGTTCTCTGCTGCGGCGCGGCCCAGCCCCGAGATCTGGACGTACCAGGTCGGGCGGGAGTGGACGTCTGGTTTGCAGTGGACTTCCTGACAGGGGCAACCCGTGCCCTGCTGGATGGGACTTACTGCCCCTCTGCACAGGGCAAGGATGTGGTCATCGTAGGGGGCGGCGACACGGGCAACGACTGCGTGGGCACCTGCATCCGCCAGGGCTGTAAAAGCGTTACCCAGTTGGAGATAATGTGTAAAGCCCCAGGCGCCCGCACCGCCAAGAACCCCTGGCCGGAGTGGCCGCGGGTGTGTAAAACAGACTACGGCCAAGAGGAGGCCATCGCCATCTTTGGTCATGACCCCAGGATCTACGAGACCACCGTCTCACACCTGCTTCGGGATGCGGAGGGGCACCTCACCGGGGTGGAGACCGTCCTGCTGGGGCCGGACCGCAAGCCTCTGACAGGAACGGAGAAACTGCTGCCCTGCCAACTGCTGCTTATCGCTGTCGGCTTCCTGGGCCCCCAGGACTATGTGCCGGAGGCCTTCGGACTGACGCGCACTCCCTGCTCCACTGTACAGACAGCGGAGGGGAGTTATTCCACCAACATCCCCGGCGTGTTCACCGCCGGGGACATGCGCCGGGGACAGTCCCTGGTGGTGTGGGCCATTCGGGAGGGCCGCGAAGCCGCCTGGGAAGTGGACAGGTACCTGATGGGACACGGCGAGTGGACCGAGCTCCCGCTGATTCAGACAGATTGAAAAACAGAAGGCCCGGTCGGTGCCCGCATTATGCAGCACTAGATAAGGATACATCGTGAACCAGGGGTTCATATCATTTTCTCTTAGCATAAGGCCACACCAATCTGCATATTTTAGGCGGAAAGCTTAGAGTACCAGGGGGTGTAACTTTTCTATTTTCCCTAAAATTGACCAGATCAAAAAATGATATTTTTGAGGAATAAACACCCTTATAGATGCTACTTTCCAGATTTTTCCGTGCTTCCCCGCTGTATTCCCTTTTAGCGCCCTATTTGCTCTCAAATAGGGCGCTAAAATTCGAAAAAATGATATACAAAAAACAGCGCGCCGGTTTGTTGGTTTTGTCAACCATCAGGCCGGCGCTTTTTGTTGCCCGGGGAGTTCAAAAAGGGCATTTTCAATTTGCGTCGGAGAAGGATGACATAGCGCGCCAACTTTATTCGTACTGCCAAAAAAGGCACACACTTTTTCGTCCCATTTGCTAAGTGGATAAGATGGTACGATAGGAGACTCAAGCGAGTGACTGGAGCGATGATCGAAAAAGGGCATTTTGCCTGAAGGAGGAAGATGCACATGACCAAAGAAACCTATTTCGAGGAACTGTCCTACGCCCTGCGGCGGCGGGAGCTGCTGCCCCGGCCGGTGGAGGAGGACGGCCTGCTCCCGGTGGAGTGGAACGGCCGCATCCTGTGCCGGGTCACGGAGAGCGGCGCCGTCCGGTATGACCCCACCTGGGTGGACACCAGCAGGGCAAAGGCCGCCCTGGCCCAGGTCACGGAGGCGGCGGGGA
>NZ_CAXSQB010000013.1:0-19381 GCF_964239415.1 Clostridium sp. ATCC BAA-442
GTCGGGGGCGCGGCTGGCCTGGGGCGTGGGCGTGGGAGAGGGGGTGGCCTCGGGCTCCTCCGCGCCGCTCTGGCCGGGAGTGCTCCCGGCGTAGACGGGGGTGACCTCCACCGGCTCCCACCCGTAGCCGTCGATATAGACCTCCACCCAGGCGTGGGCGGCGGAGTCGGGCACGTTCACGCGGCCGGAGGCGGGCACGTCGGCCACAAAGCCGGAGACATAGCGGGCGGGGACGCCCATGCTCCGCAGCAGCAGCACGGCGGCGCTGGCAAAGTGCATGCAGTAGCCCCGATGGCTCTCGGTGAGGAACCAGGCCACAAAGTCCTCCCCCTCCGGCGCGGCGGGGGTGTCGGGGTCGTATTCCGCGACGGCGGCCAGGTAGTCCGCCACCACCTGGGCGGCTTCCAGCGCATAGGGCTGCTTCACAGAGGCGGGGGAGGCGTACTGGGCCTGCCGCAGCCAGTCGGCCAGCGGCTCCAACGCGCCGTCCAGCGCCTGGCGGAGCGCCGGGTTTTCCGAGTAGAGGGGCACCTGGAGATAGTACTCCCGCACAAAGTCCGCGTAGGCCGCCTCCGCCAGAGACAGCTCCCCCCGCAGGCCCGCGGAGGCGGCAGGGGAGGCGTCGGGCTGGACGTAGATGGTGTGGGTCCACACCCGGGCCGCCCGGGCCAGATAGGCGTCGTGGACGAATTCCGCCCCGGACAGCTCGCCGGGCTGGGTCAGGATATGGTAGGGGACGTAGACATAGCCCGGATCAGCCCCCACATTGCGCACGGTGATCCTGGCGTAGGGGCTCTCCGGGTGGGCGTCCCGAACCGCCAGGGCGGGGAAATTCATGGGCTGGAACTGGGCGAACAGGGACTCAGCCCCAGTGACGCCAAGGTCCATGTCCAGCGTGACGGGCGCTCCATATGTGACGCCGCGGAGGCGGGCCTGCCAGTTGTAGGCCGCCTCATCCAGCGGCTGCCAGCTCTCGCCGTCATATACCGCGTCGGAGAGCCCCCGCAGGTAGATGCGGCCAGTGAGGTCGGTCTCCACCTCCAGCACGGTGCGTCCGGAGAAGCGCAGCGGCCCCGCGTCGGAGAGAGAGACGGAGCCGTCGGCGTCGGCCAGCCGTCCCCCGCCGCTGCCAATGCCGAAGGGGCCGCTCCCCTCCAGCAGGCCGTCCCCCAGGCGGACGGCCTGATTGGTGAGGTGCTGTAGGGCCCGGTCGGCCCAGGCGGGGCGCTGGTAGGTGTCCATGGGCATGGCCAGGCTGAGGGCGGCCAGCAGCAGGGCGGCGGCCGGAAGGGCGGCCAGGTTGAGGCGCGCGGCCCCCTGGGGCGAGGTGCGGGCCAGCAGGGAGGTGAGGGCCGGCACCACCCACCCCAGCACCAGGGCCATCAGGGGCAGCCAGCCCGGGGTGACCGAGATGCACAGGGGGAGCAGCACGAAGGGGAAGGAGCTGACGAAGACCAGCCAGAAGGAGCGCAGGCGCACGACGCCCAGCCCCAGCAGGGCGCCCAGCGGTACCAGGGCCAGGAGGACGAGCAGGGTGGCGCAGTTGGTCCAGAGGGCTTCGGGGAGGGAAAGGGCGGGCTCCAGGGTGAAGCCCAGCTCCAGGCTGGCGGAAACGGTGTTGACCACGTCCACCCGCAGGGCGTCGGCACCCAGGGCCAGCGGCTGCCACAGCCGCCGCACCGCCAGGAGACAGGCGGCGGCCAGCAGGGCCAGGGGAAGGGCCCACCAGCGGCGGGGGAGGGACCAGAGGCCGAGGAAGGCCAGTGCGGCGGCGGCGCAGCCCAGCAGCAGGGGGAGGGCGTGAATCTGGACGGAGAAGGCGGTAAGGAAGGAAAAGACGGTGCCCGCCAGCACCAGAAGGAGGAGGCAGCCGTCCCCCAGCAGGACGGCGGGCCCCCGCCGCAGAGGCGCGGCGGCGCGGCGCTTGCGCTTCATGGCGCACCTCCTTCCAGTCCGGTGGGCGTTACATGGATGTGCCGGAGGGGACCGGCGCGGCCGGGCAGGCGCAGGGCGGTGTCCAGGATGGAGCGTCCCTCCGCCGGGGCGGGCCGGGAGAAGGCCAGCTCCAGGCAGGCCAGCAGGGCCCGCTCCGAGTCCACCAGCCGCCCCTCCACGCCGCCGCCGGTGGGGCTGGCCCACTGGATATGGTGGGGCCTGCCCCGCTCCAGCAGGGCCCAGGACAGGGCGCACAGCCGGGCGAAGGTCTGGTCCAGCGCCGCGGGGGCGCCGAAGTGGTCATAGGTGAGCACCAGGGTGGTCTGCCGGGGCGCCAGGGTCTCCCGCACCACCAGCTCGTCCCGCTTGGAGGAGAGCTTCCAGTGGACCGAGCGCAGGGGGTCCCCCGGCCGGTAGTCCCGCAGATCGTAGTCCTCCCCCGGCCCTCCCCCTGGGCGGGGGAGGAGCGCGCCGCCGCCGGGGCCGCCCCCCAGCAGGCGCTCCGGCAGCGCCTGCTCCATATCGGGCGGCAGGATCAGCACCGCCGCCGGCCGCCCGGTGGGGATGGGCAGGGGGAACAGGCCCAGCAGATCGCAGGTCCAGGCCCGCTCCGCCCGGCAGATCAGCCGGCCGCAATGGGGGGTGGCCAGCTCCAGAGTGGGCGGAGCGCCCGGTGCGGTGCGCACGGGCTCCCACCGCACCCGCCCGCCCGCGCCGATGAGCTGGTTGCTCCAGTGGAGACGGGCCTGAAGCCGGGGCAGGGGCAGGCGGGTACGGCTGCGCAGCCGCACCTGAAAGACCGCGTCCTCCCCCTGTACCACCGTGGGAGCGGCGGAGGTGAGAAGCAGTGTGCAGCCCAGCACCGACGGCAGGCTCAGCAGCACCGACAGCAGGGGGAGCAGCAGCACCAGCGCCAGGGTGAAGGTGGACAGGTAGAAGCGGAACACGATCTGAAAGAGCACTGCCCCGCCCAGCAGGGCCGCGTAGGCAATCCGACGGTACGCCATGGCGTCAGGAGATCCGGGGGGCGGGCACCCGCTCCAGCAGCTCCGAAGCGGGGTCGAAGGAGCGGTCGGCCTCCGCACGGGGGGAGAGGAGCAGCCGGTGGGGCACCACATCGCCAAAGACCAGGGACACGTCCTCCGGCAGAACATAGTCCCGGCCCCGCACCAGGGCGGCGGCCTTGGCCATGGCGGTGAGGGCCAGGGTGGCCCGGGGGCTGGCCCCCTGGAGAATCATGGGGTGGCTCCGGGTGGCGCCCACCAGGCGTACGATGTAGTCCAGCACCTCGTCGGATACGTAGACCTGTCCGGCCTGGGCCCGCAGGGCGAGCAGGCCGTTGAGCTCCAGCACCGGGCGCACCCCCTCCAGGAGTGCGCCCCCCTGCCGGCGGCGTACCATGGCCATCTCGTCGGCCGGGGCGGGGTAGCCGATGGACAGGCGCACCATGAACCGGTCCATCTGGGAGTCGGGCAGAAGCTGGGTGCCGGAGGCCCCCGCCGGGTTCTGGGTGGCGATGACCAGGAAGGGCTGGGGCACCGGGTGGGACACCCCATCCACCGTCACCTGCCCCTCCTCCATAGCCTCCAGCAGGGCGGACTGGGTGCGGCTGGTGGCCCGGTTGAGCTCGTCGGCCAAAAAGAGGTTGCACAGCACCGCGCCGGGCTGGTACTCCATCCGGCCCGCCTCCTTGTTGTAGAGAGTGAAGCCCGTGATGTCCGACGGCATCACGTCGGGGGTGAACTGGACCCGGTTGTACCGGAGGCTCAGGGCCCGGGAGAAGGCCAGGGCCATGGTGGTCTTGCCCACGCCGGGAATGTCCTCCAGCAGGATGTGGCCCCCGGCCAGAATGGCCAGCAGCACCTTTGCCAGTACCTCGTCCTTGCCCACCACGGCGCGGCGCACCTCGCCCAGAATGGCGGCGGCCAGCTTGCTCCCCTCCATGGAAACGCCCTCCTTATCATCTGTCTTACCCTCCATTCTAGCAGAGCTTTGATTTATGTCAACGAAAAAAGAGTTACAGATTGGGCTCCGGGCCAAACAAACGCGCAAAACCTCTTGCACTGCGGGATTTTTTGTGCTATAGTACATACGATAGTAAGTAGTGGTATGGTGAGAGTGGGGTCGCGGCTCCGCTCTTTCTTATTGAAAAAACGGGGTATGTAAAATTATGGGAAATACCCCGAAACGGAGGTCAAACCATGGCGAAAGTGACGGAGCTGGTGGCCGCTCTGGCCGCCCCCATTGCCGAGCAGAACGGCTGCACCCTCTGGGATGTGGAGTATGTCCGGGAGGCGGGACAGTGGTTCCTGCGGGTGTATATCGACAAGCCGGAGGGGATCTCCATCAACGACTGCGAGGCGGTGAGCCGTCCCCTGTCCGACGCGCTGGACGAGGCCGACCCCATTGAGGGAAGCTATGTGCTGGAGGTGTCCTCCGCCGGCGCAGACCGCCCCCTGAAAAAGCCCGCCCACTTCCAGCAGTTCCTGGGCGCGGAGGTGGATGTGCGCCTCTACCGGCCCCTGGACGGCCGAAAGGAGTACACCGGCGTGCTGAAGGGCTATGATGGCGGCGATGTGACCATCGAGACCGCGGGCGAGGCCCGCACCTTTGTCAAAAAGGATGTGGCGCAGGTGCGCCTGACGGTGCATTTTTAAGGAGAGCGGGTACGGGCCGGGGGCCCGTACCGACGATGCAGGGGCGACCTGCGGCCGCCCGCAGGAGAAATAAGGAGTGCAGTTATGCCGAAGAAGAATGCCAAAGCGCAGAAGTCCAACGAGCTGGACGGGGCGGAGTTCTTTGCCGCCATCAACCTGATTGAGAAGGAGAAGGGTATCCCCAAGGCCTACATGCTGGAGAAAATCACCCAGGCCCTGGTGTCCGCCTACAAGCGGGACCACGAGGGCGCGGGGGACAACGTGACCGTGGAGGCCGACGAGGAGGCCGGCACCGTGCGCATGTTCGTCAAGAAGGATGTGGTGGAGGAGGTCGACAACCCCTGTACCGAGATGAGCCTCCAGATGGCACGGGAGAAGCTGCCCCACGCCCAGCTTGGCGACGTCATCCGCATCGAGGTGCGCACCCGCGACTTCGGCCGCATCGCCGCCCAGACCGCCCGCCAGGTGATCATCCAGGGTATGCGGGAGGCCGAGCGGGGGATGATCTACGACGAGTTCTCCTCCAAGGAGCACGAGATCCTCACCGGCGTGGTCACCCGCGTCGATCCCCGCTCCGGCGCGGTGAGCCTGCGCATCGGCTCGGGCAGCGAGGCCACCGAGGCCTTCCTGGCCCCCGGCGAGCAGGTCAAGGGCGAGGCGTACCTCGAAGGGATGCGCCTGCGCGTCTACGTAGTGGAGGTGCGCCGCTCCACCAAGGGACCCCAGGTACTCATCTCCCGCACCCACCCCGGCCTGGTCAAGCGCCTGTTCGAGCTGGAGGTGCCCGAGATCTACGACGGCACCGTGGAGGTCAAGTCCATCGCCCGTGAGGCGGGCAGCCGCACCAAGCTGGCCGTCTGGTCCGCCGATCCCGACGTGGACCCCATCGGCGCCTGCGTGGGCCCCCGGGGCCAGCGGGTCAACAACATCGTGGAGGAGCTCAAGGGCGAGAAGGTGGATATCATCAAGTGGTCTGAGGAGCCGGCGGAGTACATTGCCGCCGCCCTGTCCCCCGCCGATGTTGTCAGTGTGGCCGTCCGGGAAGAGGGCAAGGCCTGCCGTGTGGTGGTGCCCGACGACCAGCTCTCCCTGGCCATCGGCAAGGAGGGCCAGAACGCCCGGCTGGCGGCCAAGCTGACGGGCTGGAAGATCGATATCAAGCCCGCGTCCGCCCCCGCCGATGAGGAGCCGGAGGACGAAGAGGACGTCCTGCTGGACGACGAGGCCGAGACCGAGGAATAAGCCCTGCGGGGGCGGCCTCCTGGGTGGGGCTGGCCCTCCCTGGGACCCGCCGCAGGCGGGACGGCGCTTGCGCCGCACAAGCGTTTTGCCAAAGGCAAAACCTTGGTTTGGGGCAATTCAGTTGTCCCAAACGGGATGGAAACAGGGTCCCCGCAAAAGGCCCTGCCTTTTGCGGGGCGGGTCAGAACGCCCGGCTGGCGGCCAAGCTGACGGGCTGGAAGATCGACATCAAGCCCGCGTCCGCCCCCGCCGACGAGGAGCCAGAGGACGAAGCGGACGTCCTGCTGGACGACGAGGCCGAGACCGAGGAATAAGCCCTGCGGGGGCGGCCTCCTGAGTGGGGCTGGCCCTCCCTGGGACCCGCCGCAGGCGGGACGGCGCTTGCGCCGCACAAGGGTTTTGCCGAGGGCAAAACCTTGGTTTGGGGCAATTCAGTTGCCCCAAACGGGATGGAAACAGGGTTCCCGCAAAAAGGCTCCGCCTTTTGCGGGATGTCCGCACACGTAGGGGCCGATGCCCACATCGGCCTGCGAGGAGGCGAGAAAAATGCCCAAGAAAATACCCCTGCGCCAGTGCGTGGGCTGCCGGGAGATGAAGCCCAAGAAGGAGCTCATTCGGGTGGTCAAGAGCCCGGAGGGAGAGGTATCCCTGGATTTCAAGGGGAAGAAGCCGGGCCGCGGGGCCTATGTCTGCCCCGATGCGGAGTGTCTCAGGCGGGCGCGGAAGTCCAGGGCGCTGGAGCGGGCGTTCTCCGCCGCCATGCCCGACGGGGTCTACGACGCGCTGGAGGCGCAGATGAGGGAGGGCGGCGATGGATAACGTGCTGCATCTGCTGGGCATTGCCCGCAAGGCGGGCCGCGTGGAGGTGGGGGAGGAGCCGGTTGGTGCTTCCGCCCGGGCGCGGCAGGCCAGGCTGATTCTGGTGGCCTCCGATGCGGCGGACAACAGCGCCCGCCGGGCCGCCCACTTTGCCCAGGCGGGTAAGGCGCCCTGGTTCCGGGTGCCCTACACCAAGGGGGAGCTGGGCGGCACAGTGGGCCGCGCATCCTGCGCCATGCTGGCCCTCACCGATGTGGGGCTGGCGGCCGCCCTGCTGGCCAGGCTGGCCGCCGGAGCGCCGGAGACCTACGGCGCGGCGTCGGCGGAGCTGAGTGAGAAGGCGGACAAGGCCCTCCAGCGCCAGAAGGAACAGCGCCGCCACGAGAAAAAGCTGCAAAAGGGCGGAAGGAAGCCGTGGGCGGCCCCGCCCGCCCGGAAGGAGTCCCCGCCGGAGCCCGCCGGGAAGCGGGCGCTGCCCCGGGGCAGGCTGACCGTCAAGAAGAAGACGCCATGAGACCATGGCACACAATAGGATTGGAACAACGAGGGCTTGTTCCAATAAGAAAGCGCAGCGGCCCCGCCGCGTTTTCCTATTGGCGCAAGCCCGCCGATGGAGGTGGCTTATTTGCTGAACAACAAGTATCGCGTGCACGAGGTGGCCAAGGATTTCAAGAAGAACTCCAAGGAGATCACCGACATTCTGACGAAATATGCGACGGCTCCCAAGAACCATATGCAGGTGCTGGAGGACCGGGAGCTCTCCCTGATCTTCGAGTACCTGACCCAGCACAACCAGGTGGACAACATCGAGAGCATCTACGCCGAGGTCTACCGGGAGCCCAAGGCTGCCCCGGCCCCCAAGGGGGAGCCCGCCAAGGCCGCGCCCCAGGCGCAGAAGCCCGCCGCGCCGGCGGGCAGGCCCGCGCCCCAGCAGCCCCAGGGCAAGCCGCAGCCGGCCCAGCAGCCGGCAAACCGGCCCGCTACCCGCGTCCCCGAGAAGAAGGTAGTGGACACCCGGAAGGGCGGCCAGGTGAACCTGGAGAAGTACGACGAGCGGCTGGAGAACCTGGCTGCGGGCAAGACCAAGCAGATGCAGGCCGGCAAGCAGAAGTTCCAGGGCCGCAACCAGCGCAAGGGCGGCTTCCAGGGCAGCAAGCGCCGCCAGGAGGAGCAGGAGAAGATGCGCCGGCTCCAGTTGGAGATCGCCAAAAAGACTCCGCTGACTGTCAAGATCCCAGACGCCATCGGCGTGGGCGAGCTGGCCTCCCGTATGAAGAAGACCGGCGCCGAGGTGGTCAAGACCCTGATGAAGAACGGCGTCATGGCCTCCCTCAGCGACGTCATCGACTTCGACACCGCCGCCATCATTGCCGAGGAGCTGGGCTGCAAGGTGGAAAAGGAGGTCATTGTCACCATCGAGGAGCGGCTCATCGACACCGCCGAGGACAAGGAGGAGGATCTGGAGCCCCGCGCCCCCGTGGTGGTGGTCATGGGCCACGTCGACCACGGCAAGACCTCCCTGCTGGACTATATCCGCAACGCCCACGTGGCGGCGGGCGAGGCCGGCGGCATCACCCAGCACATCGGCGCCTATCAGGTGAACGTGCAGGGCAAGACCATCACCTTCCTGGACACCCCCGGCCACGAGGCCTTCACCGCCATGCGCGCCCGCGGCGCCATGATCACCGATGTGGCCATCCTGGTGGTGGCCGCCGACGACGGCATCATGCCCCAGACGGTTGAGTCCATCAACCACGCCAAGGCGGCCAACATCCCCATCATCGTGGCCATTAACAAGATGGATAAGCCGGAGGCCAACCCCGAGCGCATCAAGGAGCAGCTCACCAAGTATGAGCTGGTGCCCGAGGAGTGGGGCGGCGAGACCATCATCTGCCCCATCTCCGCCAAGACCGGCGAGGGCATCGACAATCTGCTGGAGATGGTCAACCTGACCGCCGAGATGCAGGAGCTCAAGGCCAACCCCAACCGCTCCGCCCACGGCGCGGTCATCGAGGCCCGGCTGGACAAGGGCCGCGGCCCCGTGGCCACCCTGCTGGTGCAGAACGGCACCCTGAAGCAGGGCGACGTGATCATCGCCGGCACCGCCGTGGGCCGCGTCCGCGCCATGACCAGCGCCAAGGGCGAGAAGCTCACCGAGGCGGGCCCCTCCGTGCCCGTGGAGATCATCGGCATGGGCGAGGTGCCCGGCGCGGGCGACGACTTCCACGCCGTGGCCGACGAGCGCATGGCCCGCGAGCTGGTGGAGCAGCGCAAGCATGAGCAGAAGATGGCCGCCTCCGCCCCCGTGGGCAAGGTGAGCCTGGAGGACCTGTTCAGCCAGATCAAGCAGGGCGAGATGAAGGATCTGAACATCATCGTCAAGGCCGACGTCCAGGGCTCCGCCGAGGCCGTCAAGGCCAGCCTGGAGAAGCTGTCCAACGAGGAAGTCCGGGTGAGGGTCATCCACTGCGCCGTGGGCGCCATCAGCGAGAGCGACGTCATGCTGGCCACCACCTCCAACGCCATCATCGTGGGCTTCAACGTCCGCCCCGACAACAACGCCAAGGAGTCCGCCGCCCGCAACAACGTGGATATGCGCATGTACCGCGTCATCTACGACTGCATCAATGAGATTGAGACCGCCATGAAGGGCATGCTGGCTCCCAAGTTCAAGGAAGTGGAGCTGGGCCAGGCCGAGGTGCGCAACGTGTTCCGCATCACCGGTGTGGGCATGGTGGCCGGCTGCTATGTCACAAACGGCAAGATGCAGCGCGGTGCCCAGATGCGCCTGCTGCGGGACAACATCGTCATCTACGACGGCGCCATCGCCTCCCTCCAGCGCTTCAAGGACAGCGTGAAGGAGGTCGCCCAGGGCTACGAGTGCGGCATCACCTTCGAGAAGTTCCAGGACATCAAGGAGGGCGACGTGATCGAGGCCTATCTGATGGAGCAGATCGAGGTGTAACCCTGCCTCCTGCGGAGTCCCCTCCTCGCGGCAAAGCCGCTGCGGCCTACGCTAAAAATTTGCCGCAGGCAAATTTTCTTCACGCTGCGGTGGAGCAGATCGGGGTGTAAAGCTGTTCCCGCAGCCTGAACCGGGCCGGAGCCCAGCGAAGCGGGTTCGGCCCGGAGAGGAGACGCAGCGGAAGGAGCGAGCTTTGCCGTAAGCGGCAAAGCGAGGGATCTGAAGCTTGCGGCGACGAGGTGGAGCAGATGGAGGTATAAATTTCTTACGGCTTCGTAAAACGCCGTAGGGGCGACCCTTGTGGGCCCCCCCGCGGGCGGCCATAAAGGCCGCCCCTACGATATGGAGTGGCCAGCTGGGGCATGCGGTATGCTGCCGGGCTATCGTGCCGCATGTCTGGCCTCACGCGAGAAATTCGCAGGGGCCGATGCCCACATCGGCCCGCCGCGCCCCAAGCCGGTAAAAAATTAAATCAGACCCGTTCCGTCCCCAAGTCATTTGAGGAGGGGGCGGGTCTGTGCGTCTTTATCGGGAGGATTTTTATGAGCGCCGTCACCCTGCTGTGTGCCGACCGCCCCCTGCCCCTGTACGACTCCGGCATCCGCCGGGTCGAGACCAGTTCCCATGGCGGGTACACGGTCAGTATTGAGACGAGCGGATTTTCCGTGGGGGAGCACACATACTACCGGGAAGCGGTGGAGAATCTGTACCTGACCATGAAGCCCTGCCGGTACGAGCTGGATCTGCGGGCCACCCAGGAGGACGCGGCGGAGCTGCGGGCCTATCTGGTGAAGCATCTGCGCCCCGGAGAGACCGTGGAACTGTGGAACCTGTGGGTGGGGGACGGCCCCGCGCGGCCGAGGCGCTTTTCCGGCGCCCTGGGGGATGTGGAGCTGGACACCCTGAAGCAACTGGAGGAGAACTTCCAGACCTGCCTGACCATTCGTATTTGACCGGGGGCGCAGCCCTCTGGAAAGGAGTATATTATGCCGAGCAATCGCATCGGACGCATCAACGAGGAGATCCAGCGGGAGCTGGCCGCCCTTATCCGCACCGTGAAAGACCCCCGGGTGCACGGCCTGGTGTCCGTCACGGCGGTGGACACTACCCCGGATCTCCGCTACGCGAAGATTTACGTCAGCGTGCTGGACAAGAGCGACGTGAAGGAGGTCGTCAAGGGCCTGAAGTCCGCCGGGGGCTACCTGCGGCGGGAGCTGGGCCGGGCCCTTTCGCTGCGGTACACCCCGGAGCTGCAGTTTGTGGAGGACGACTCCATCGACACCGGCGCCCACATCCTGAGCATGCTCCGCAACCCGGAGGTGGTCAAGCCCGCCAACCCGGCCAATGCCCACATCGAGCTGGACGGCGAGGAGTGAGCGCCATGACGGTGAAAGAGACCGCCGCCTTTCTGCGGCAGCATGACAACTATCTGATTCTGACCCACAAGCGCCCCGACGGGGACACCATCGGCTGTGCCGCCGCCCTGTGCGAGGGGCTGCGGGCCCTGGGCAGGACGGCGTGGATCTGTCCCCACGCGGAGGAGACCCACCTGTTCACCCCCTATCTGGAGGGCCGCCTGGCCCCGGAGGGCTATGTTCCGGATACGGTGGTGAGCGTGGACATCGCCGCCCGCAGCCTGTTCACCCGGGCTGGAGAACCCTGGCTGGCGCGGGGGGTTGATCTGGCCATCGACCACCACCCCTCCCAGGCGTTTTTTGCGGTGCAGACCTGCCTGGACGCCGGGCGGGCCGCCTGCGGCGAGCTGATCTACGACATTCTCCGGGAACTCGGCCCCATCACCCCCGCCATGGCGGTGCCCCTCTATGTAGCCGTGTCCACCGATACCGGCTGCTTTCAGTACAGCAACACCACGGCGGACACCCACCGGGTGGCCGCCGCCCTGATGGAAACCGGCATGGACGTGTTCTCTCTCAATAAGCGCCACTTCCGCACCAAGAGCTGGGCGCGGCTTCAGGTGGAGCGGCTGCTCACCGAGCGGATGCACCGCTATGAGGACGGGAAAATCGCTGTGGCCCCCGTGTCCCTGTCCCTCATGGACGAGGCGGGCGCCACCGAGGAGGATATGGAGGACATCGCCGCCTTCCTGGGACAGATTGAGGGGGTGGAGACCTCCGTCACCATCCGGGAGCTGGCGGAGGGGGGCTGCAAGCTGTCCGTCCGCACCAGCGGCGGCCTGAACGCCACGAAGGTGTGCGCCCGGCTGGGGGGGGGGGGGGGCCACGCGGCCCCCCCGGGCTGCACCGTCTCCGGCACCCTGGCCGAGGCGGAGGCGGCCATCCTGGACGCCATCCGGCAGGTGGAGGCAGGGGCATAGAGGACGCGGCCTGCCTGTAGGGGCCGACCTGCGTGTCGGCCTGCTGCCCGCCCTAAGAACCAGAAAAGACGCCGATATTTGGCGCACAGGAGGCCACTTTTATGGCAAATGGAATCATAGTGATTGATAAACCCCAGGAGTGGACCAGTATGGACGTGTGCGCCAAAATCAGGGGCGTCCTCCATGAGAGGCGGGTGGGACACGCCGGGACGCTGGACCCCATGGCCACCGGTGTGCTGCCTGTCTTTGTGGGGCGGGCGACGCGGGCGGTGGAGTTTGCATCCGAATCCGAAAAGGAATACATCGCTGGGTTAAAACTCGGCGTAGTCACCAATACCCAGGATACCACCGGCCAGGTGGTGGAGGAGCGCCCCGTGGAGGCGGATCGGGCGGCCCTGGAGGGGGCGCTGGCCGCCTTCCGGGGGGAGATCACCCAGATTCCGCCCATGTACTCCGCCCTCAAGCGGGACGGCAAGAAGCTCTATGAGCTGGCCCGGGCGGGGAAGGAGGTGGAGCGGGCCCCCCGGCCCGTCACCATCCACGCCCTGGAGGTGCTGGACCAGACCGGGCCGGACCGCTACACCCTGCGGGTGCGCTGCTCCAAGGGGACCTATGTGCGTACCCTCTGCCACGACATCGGGGCCGCCCTGGGCTGCGGCGGGTGCATGTCCGCCCTGCGCCGCACCGAGGCCGCCGGGTTTTCCCTGGCGGAAGCGGTGCCGCTGGAGGCGTTGCTGGACGCACCTGACCCGGCGGCCCTGCTCCGGCCGGTGGACGCCTATTTCTTCCGTTATCCGGCGGTGACGGTGGAAGGGACGGCCCTGCGCAAGGCGAAGAACGGCAACCCGTTTCCCTGCTCCGCGGCCGACGGCGACTGGCGGGTGTACGGCCCCGGCGGGGAATTCCTGCTGCTGGGCCGGTGCGCCGGGGGGATGATGAGCACTATCAAGAGCTTTTTCGAGGTGTAGCGGTATGCAGACAGAGAAACGTGTGATCGCCTTGGGCTTTTTTGACGGCGTCCATCTGGGCCATGGGGCCCTGCTGCGCCGGGTGGGGGAGAAGGCCGCAGAGCTGGGGGCCGTTCCTGCGGCGGTCACCTTTGACACCCACCCGGAGAACCTGATTTTAAAAACCCCTGCGGTCCCCCTGCTCAGCTCTCCCCTGGACCGGGCGGAGCTAATGCGGCGGTTCTACGGTATCCGAGAGGTCATTGTGGCCCACTTTGACGAGCGGATGATGCACATGCCCTGGCGGGAATTCGTCACCGATTATCTGGCGGGGGAGCACGGGGCGGTGCATCTGGTGGCAGGCCATGATTTCCACTTCGGCTACAAGGGGGAGGGCAACCCGGAGCGGCTCCAGGCCCTCTGCGGGGAGCTGGGCATCGGCTGCGACATTATCCCCAAGGTGGTACAGGACCATATCACCATCTCCTCCACCTATATCCGTACCCTGGTGGCCCAGGGGGAGATGGAGCGGGCCAACCAGTTCCTGGGCCACCCCCACACCCTGACCGACACGGTGGCCCACGGCAAGAAGCTGGGGGGGACTTTGGGGTTCCCCACGGTGAACCTGCGTTTTCAGCCGGGGGTGCTGGTGCCCGCTCACGGGGTGTACGCAACGCGGGTGACCTTTGAAAACGGCGAGAGCCGCCCGGCGGTGACCAATATCGGAGTGCGGCCCACGGTAGACGACGGCGACCGGGTGACTGTAGAGGGGTTCATCCTGGATTTTCAGGGAGATCTCTACGGCCAGACGGTCCGAATGGAGTTCTACAAGCGTCTGCGGGGGGAGCGGAAGTTCCCCAGCCTGGAGGCATTAAAGGACGAGGTCATGCGCAATGCGGAGCAGACCCGGACCTATTTTTCCACGCAGCCCTGAGCCCCTGAGACTGAGGATGAGGAAAGAGAGGGAGCCCCATGCGTTATAAAAAGCTCTACCCCGCCGTCATCTGCTTTTGCGTCTTCCTGGCTGCCATCGGACTGGTGCTGGGCGATCCGTCCACTGTGCTGCCAGGACTGTGGAAGATCATCGTTACGGAGGACGCGCTGATCACCGACTACGTGAAAATTGCGGGTGTAAGCGCGGCCCTGGTCAACTCCGCCCTGGTGACGCTGGTGAGCCTGCTGCTGCTCTACTTGAGCAAGGAGCCGCCCAACGGCTTCACACTGGTGGAGCTGGGCCTGATGGCTGGCTTTTCCCTGTTCGGCAAGAACATTGTCAACATCTGGCCCATCATCGCCGGTACCTTCCTGTACGCCAAGGCGCGGCGGGAACCGTTCGGCAAGTATGTCTCCGTGTCCCTGCTGGCCACAGCCCTGGCCCCGGTGGTGAGTTATGTGGCGCTGGACAACGGCTTCGGCAACCTGTGGTGGGGTATCGCCGTGGGACTGCTCATCGGCTTTGTGCTGCCGCCCCTCTCCGCCTATACATACAAAATCCAGAACGGCATGAACCTCTACAACATGGGCTTCGCCTGCGGCCTGCTGGCCATGATCCTGGTACCCGTTATGAGCTCCATGGGAGCCAATCCCACCGTGGCCCACCACTGGGCGGAGGGCTATAACCTGCACTTTGCTATCTTCCTTGGGGTGCTCTGTCTGGGGCTGACTGTGGCAGGCTTTTTTTTCAGCGGCCGCCCGGCGTGGGCCGCCTGGGCGGGGTACCGCCGCCTGCTGCGCACCACCGGCCGGGCTCCCAGCGATTACCTTCGCATGTTTGGGCCCGCCCCGGTGCTCATCAACATGGGGGTCAACGGGCTCATCGGCATGGCCTTCATCCTAGCCACCGGCGGCGATCTCAATGGCCCAACCCTGGGCGGTATTCTCACCATCATGGGCTTCTCCGCCTTCGGTAAGCACGCCCGCAACATCACCCCCATCATGCTGGGCGTGGTCATCGGCGGCGTTTTTATGCACTTCGATATCAACCAGAGCTCCGTGCAGCTCGCCCTCCTGTTCGGAACCACTCTGGCCCCTATCTCGGGCTATTTCGGCTGGCCCTTCGGCATCGTGGCGGGGTTCCTCCACTCCTCCGTGGTGCTCCACGCCGGAACCCCGGTGGAGGGCATTAACCTGTATAACAACGGCTTCTCCGGCGGCCTGCTGGCCATCGTTCTCTATCCCATCATCAGCGAGGCCATCCGCCACCACCGGCCGGGGCTCCAGGACCGCGACTACTTCGATGACACCATCGAGCACGACGAGCCCCTGGTCCCGCCTCCTGCCCGGCGAAAATGAAAATCAGGTCAAAAGAGGTGCAGCGCTCCCGAGGGAACGCTGCACCTCTTTTTTGCGCAGAGGAGGCAAGGATCTCTCCAAAACGCTGCCGAAGAACGGACACCAATTTGAAAAAGTGTACCTTTTCAAACACCCTGCCTTTGTTCTATAAATTGAAGTATAGCATAGAAAAGGAGCGATATCAATCACTTTATGGAAAGGTAGTTCTTACAATCTGCTGCTTTGAAAAGGTACACAATTCCAAATCAGAAGATGGGAGGCAGATTTATTTATGAGAAGCAGGTTACTAAAGATATTGATATGCTTAATTATGATTATTTCTTATATTCCGATAACTGCGATTTCCGTTGAGTCAGGAGAATCAGTGGTAGATGGAAGCACGGCAGGGGCGCCAATCGCAGTGCCGGAAGAAGGGCTTGCTATTTCGGGCGGAACCTTATATGGAATCGATAAAACATGGTTTGCAAACGTTAATCCTGATAAGGGAAAGGTTTATTTGGCTATCTCTATCCCCTCAGGCGTGACGGAAATTAATAACGATGGGCTCAAGGATTCTTATACAAGCGATAAAAAATTACATGATGCAGTCACATATATGGATGGGTTGGGGAGTTTCAGTGTTGCAGCTCTTAGTTTTGATGATGCAACTGGACTTGAAACAATTGGTGAGCAGGCTTTGCAGGGGAACAGCCAACTGACAGGGATACTTGATTTATCAGCGACAAATGTCTCAGTAATTAAAAAAAGCGCCTTTTCCGGCTGCTCCAATCTGACAGGAGTTGTTCTACCAAAAACGTTGAAAGAATTAGGAAGCAGATCATCCTCTGCCGGTTCTGTATTTAACGGGTGCGAAGGACTTCGGTATATCCGCGTGGCCGGTAGTAGTAACCAGAATGCGGTTTTTGAACTGCCGGAGGGCCTTACCTATATTGGAAGGCAGACATTTAAGAACTGTTTTGCTTCCGATGTGGATGCAAAGGTAATTATTCCTGCTAGTGTAGAGACAATCGGAAGTGAGGCGTTTTACAGCAAACGGATTTCCCAGATCATCATTCAAAAGGAAGGAGACGGATGGGATCCACGATTAACCGGATATGATACATCTGCATTTAAAACCGGAAACGATGACCTGTTGGTGGTGTTTTTAAATAGGAAAAGCTATGTGGACTATACAGTGGGCCGGAGCTTTACAGGGGCGGTAAAACGTGCATTGTCCTATCCGGTGACGCTCACCTTTCAGAATGCCAAAGAGGGTGTCATCAAGCAGGATAAACTAAACTATCAGTCCATTCAGTATGAGTATGATGAGGCAGCAGGATTTTGGGCCGTCAACCAGGACTATCTGCTTCCGCAGCCCGCAGGAGAACAGGTGTCCAAGCCCGGTTATAATACATTTTGGACAGTGGACGACAAAAAATTGACAGACAGCGGAAAAATAAATATTACTTCAGATAATCCAACGGTAGAAATAGACTATGTCATACAGAACCCGACAATTCAACCTGTTGCGGACGGTACTGTTCAAGCGGATTTCCACACATTAAGCATAGATTTGGATGCGGCGGGCCCGCATACCGTAGGGGTACAGGTTTCACACCCACTGCTGAAAGAGCAGCAGGGCACAGAGGATACCTATGTGTATTTCCAATACTGCTGGTGGGATGAATCCGGAGAGGAAAGCGGTGTCAACGGCCCCAGAAGCAGGGCGGAACCTGAATTGTTTTCCAGCTCCGCTGAAAACGGAATTCTAAATCGTGTCAAGACGGAAAATGCGGTCATTCCTATCGACGGCCAGGAGCACGCCAGGACCGATGGACACTACTACATGGTCGAAATCTATGGTTACCTGGTGGAAAACGGAGGTACCCCGGAGCTTTTCTACAAGTCCCATCACAATTTTATTGATTTCGGTTCGGACTCCGACACGGAGGCAACCGTGAGCAGGAGCTATACACTCCAAGTGGAGGTAACTCAGGTAGAGCGCCATGCAGTTCTCTTCCAGACTGGTGAGCATGGTACGCTGGAGGGGACTTCCAACTTTGCAGTAAAAGACGGGTCCACGATGCGTAAGAGCGGTTATCCTGTACCGAGCGTTGCTGCGGACAGCGGATACAGCTTTACCGGCTGGCTGGGAACGGATGGTATAACCCGCACCAGTAATGAAGTGCTGGATCTGACGGTCACCGGGGACATGACCTTTACGGCGCAGTATGCAAAGGATTCCGGCTCCGGCGGCAGCACCGGCACGACCCGGTACACCATTGAGGCCAGCGCGGGCCATGGCGGCGGGATCAGCCCGGACGGCAGGGTGCGGGTGAGCCGCGGCAGCGACAAGACCTTCCGCATCACCCCCGATGCCGGGTATGAGATTGCCGACGTGCTGGTGGACGGCGAAAGTGTCGGCGCGGTCAGCCGTTACACCTTTGAAACCGTGCGTAAGAACCACACCATTGAGGCGGAATTCCGCGCCGTGGAGAAGGCCCCGGATACGGGCGTGGACCGCTGGCTCAACACCACCGACCATATGGCCTACCTCAATGGCTACGGAACCGGCCTCTTCGGCCCCGACGACCACATGACCCGGGCCCAGGCGGCCCAGATGTTCTACAACCTCCTGCTGGACCAGGAGGTGTCCGCCGCGGTCCGCTTCACCGACGTGCCCGCCGACGCCTGGTACGCCCGCGCGGTGGAGACCCTGGCCTCCCTGGGCATGGTGGAAGGCGTAGGCGGTGGGAAATTCGCCCCGGAGCGCACCATCACCCGGGCGGAGTTCACGGTGATGGCCATGCGCTTTGCCCGCCTGCCCGAGGGCGGGGAGAATCCCTTCTCCGATGTGACCTCCTCCGACTGGTTCTACGACCAGGTGGTGGGGGCGGTGCAGTACGGGTGGATCACCGGCTACACCGACGGCACCTTCCGGCCGGAGGCCACCATCACCCGGGCGGAGGTGACGGCCATCACCAACCGCCTGCTGGACCGGGCGGCGGACGAGGACTACGTGGACGACCACGCCGGCGAGCTGCGCCAGTTCCCCGATGTGAGCGCCTCCTACTGGGCCTACCACGACATTGTGGAGGCCACCAACGCCCACAGCTACCGTGTCTATGACGGCGAGGAGCACTGGATGTAAGCGGGAAATGGCAAGGCCCCCGGAACCAAGGTTCCGGGGGCCTTATTCAGCCGGCCTGGATTGCCTCATAGGCCTGCATGCCCCACTCGCTCAGGGCGCGCAGATAGGGGTCAATGGACCGCCCCAGCGCCGTCAGAGAGTACTCTACCCGGGGCGGAATTTCGGGATACTGCTCCCGGTGGACCAGCCTGGCTCGCTCCAACTCCTCCAGGGACTTGGAGAGCATGACGCTGGAGATGCCCTCCAGCCGCCGTTGGAGTTCGTTAAAGCGGATTACCTCCTGCTGGTTGAGCTCCCACAGGATGCGCAGCTTCCACTTGCCGCTTACCAGCCCCAGGGCAAATTTGGCCGGACAGCCCTCCATGGTGTTGCCTCACCACTAAGTATTTTCTTACCGGCTAAAGAAAAATTGCGTACTTGTACTTTTTTCGCCGCTGTCTATAATGATACCAACAAGGACCAGAAAAGGAAAGGGGTATTTTAAAATGGAAATACAGCAGGCGATTGAGATCCGGCGGAGCATCCGTGCCTATGGGGACCGGCCTGTGGAGCGGGAGAAGCTGGAGGCCGTGCTCCGGGCGGGCAACCAGGCCCCATCTTCGGCCGGCTCCACATGAGCGTCTTTGCGGGGCCGGAGCAGCTCCAAGCGGTGGACGCGGCGGCGGTGGCGGGCATGGCCCGCTCCGGCGTGCCCTTCCTGGAGAACCTGGCCGCCCAGGAGGGCTATCACCCTCTCTACGGCGCGGCGGCCCTGGTGGTGCTCTCCGCCCCCGGCGGCCTGGATGAGAAGGGCTTCAACATGGCCAATGTATCCTGCGCGGCGGAGAACATGCTGCTGGCCGCTGCCGGGCTGGGACTGGGCTCCTGCTTTCTGATGGGGCCCATGGCCGCCTTCTCCGACCCGGCGCCGCGGGCCCGGCTGGAGCTGCCCGAGGGCTACGAGCCCCTGGTAGGGGTGGCCCTGGGCTACGCCGCTCTGGAGCGCCCCGCCGCCCCGGAGCGGACGGATGCCGGTATCACCTGGTGCAGATAAGCAAAGCGGAGGGCGCCCGAGAGGGC